>JAURLB010000149.1 GCA_030831445.1 Candidatus Nanopelagicales bacterium
TAGCCCAGCCTCGACGAGAAACTCCATTTCTCTGACAGCAACAACCGTATCCTCTATCGGCTCACCTGGTGGATAATCAGTGCCCGAGACAATCTGCACTCCGGCCCGTATTGCGCGTCTAATACTTTCCAAATGTCCCGGTCCAACCTCCATCGCCCGCACAATCTGCTCACTTGTGAAATCATGAGTGGCCATCCACTCTGGACAACGAGTAACACATAATGTTGGTGTCAAAAAGACTTTCTTCTCAGCCATCCTTCGCGCAACATCATCACTCAAATCGTATGCATGCTCAAAGGATCTAATACCTGCCGTTAAAGCCTGATCGATTGCTACTGCGTTGGCAGCATGTGCAACCACATAAGTATCATGTTCAATCGTTGCCCTTACGACTGCATTCATCTCCTCCATTGTCATCTGCGCACCTGACATAGATTCATGAGCATCGCCTATCCCACCTGAGATGAAGACTTTTATATGATCTGCACCAAAACCTAATTCTCTTCTGGCAGTTTTTAGAAACTCATCGTAACCATCTGCATAATTGCTTCCAGAGTCCTTGCCGTGTCCTCCTGTAGTGCTCACCGCTCTGCCACCAGCGTATATTCGCGGAATACACAACTTTGAATCACTAAAAACATTCTTCAAAAATATATCTACCCGATTGAGTTCATGAACAGATCGAATCGTTGTAACTCCACTAGCTAGAGCATCCTGTGCACGTGATAGCGCTCTTAAAACTGTGACCGCCGCATTTTCCGATTCATTCGTTGCAGAAAATGGATATGTAACACTCAAGTGAGTATGAACTGATATCAACCCGGGAAGTAAAAAATAGCCCATGCAATCGTTCCCATGAACCCCAAAAGGAAGAGTGTCAGTGATTTGACCAATTTTTCCTTCGACAATTTCAACATTGGTCGGCTGGGAGGCGAGCCCTGTATGAACATTTACTACACGCGCATTTGAAAGCCAGTGAGATGCTAGGAGTGTCATTCGTGGAACGTACTGTACTAAACCCAGTAAATCAACCAAACGGGACGATTAAATGAGCCATGTCTGAGCGTAATCGGACGTTAAATCCGAGACTTCAGAGGCTTGAAGATTCAGTATTTCTGTGGGCTGCACTACATCTCAAATTCCAACTGATTTGGAATCGTCCACGAATCCCTATCGCTACAGGCTCCATCGCCCAAAATGGGATTACTAATCAAAACATGCCTATTCAATAAAAGCTCCGCAGTGCATATAAGGAACGATGAATGTCTTAATCTTTTGTAGCACTCTCGATATAAACAAGTAATCTTCATCGCTACACCTATCTGATCACCTCCCTACTAGTGCGAGCTATTTCCTCGAAAACCAGCCAGTACGGCTCCAATGCTTGAAGACACAATATCTATGACTCGATGTGCTCGTCTTACCGCAAAAATCAAGTTAGCATAGAGTTAAACAGGAACAAAGCTCCTATATTCGGCAGATTCGAAATCTGGAGTTAATTCAACGAACGTCCGAGCTATGTAAGAGACCAGGGGGTGTTCAAATGTCACGAGTTGATGTGAAGCCATCTCTAATTGCAGGGAATGAAAAAGTCCTAACAAAAGAAGCGATTGACTTCGTGGTTAATCTCGATCTGCTCTTTCATTCGCGTAGGGATGAGCTCTTATCAGTTCGCGAGACCAAAAGGGCAAAAATTGCTGCGGGTGGAACGCTAGCTTTTCTACCTGAAACAGCGCACATTCGTAGTGGAACGTGGCGGGTCCCCTTGGCACCACTCGATCTGCGAGACCGGCGAGTTGAAATTACTGGACCAACACAACCTAAAATGGCAATAAATGCACTTAACTCGGGGGCCAAAGTTTGGTTGGCAGATTTAGAAGACTCCAATACTCCTCACTGGTCCAATGTTGTTGAAGGTCAGCTAACGCTGCAAGGAGTTGCCCGACGTACATTGAATTTTATTTCCCCTGAGGGTAAATCCTATGAACTCAACAATGGGCCCTTGTCGACTCTTGTTGTACGCCCACGCGGGTGGCATATGAACGAACGTAACGTGACTATCGGTGGTCAACCTGTAGTGGGTGCGCTCTTTGACGCTGGCATGCACCTGTTTCACAATACACAGGAGCTAATTGATCGTGGCTCTGGCCCTTACTTCTACTTGCCTAAGATCGAATCTCATTTAGAAGCCCGTCTCTGGAACGACGTTTTTGTTGAGGCACAAAGAGTTTTGGGAATACCGAATGGCACGGTGCGAGCTACAGTTCTTATCGAAACCATTCCAGCGGCCTTTGAGATGGAAGAAATTATATACGAATTACGCGATCACATGAGCGGCTTAAATGCCGGTCGATGGGACTACCTTTTCTCAATCATCAAAACATTTAAGGACGGAGGTGTTGAATTTTTGATTCCAGACCGAGGTCAAGTTGCAATGACTTCTCCCATGATGCGCGCCTACACCGACTTATTGGTTCAAACATGTCATAAACGTGGTGCGTTCGCTATCGGTGGCATGGCCGCATTTGTGCCAAGTCGCAAGGATGCTGACGTGAACAAAATTGCCTTCGAAAAGGTCCGTGGAGATAAAATACGTGAAGTCGGAGATGGCTTTGACGGTTCATGGGTTGCACATCCTGATTTAGTGCCACTATGTCGAGAGGTCTTTGATAGTGCTCTCGAAGGAAAACCGAATCAATTGGATATTATGCGTTCAGAAGTAAGTGTCAGCGCAACCGATTTATTATCCGTCAATAAGACTCCCGGCCAGATTACTCAAGAAGGACTTCGACTCAATATCGATGTTTCCCTTCAATATCTAGCAGCTTGGATTGGTGGCAATGGCGCGGTCGCTATACATAATTTGATGGAGGATGCAGCAACGGTCGAGATTTCTCGTTCTCAGATTTGGCAGCAAGTCAAGAACGCAGTTACATATGCCGATACACAAAATCGAGCAACAAAAGAGTTAGTACGTGAAATCCTCTCGAGTGAGGCGTCTAGACTAATCAGTGCAGGATGGGACACTGAGAGAATTGCAGCGGCAACTGCGCTTTTCGAGCGTGTGAGTCTAGATGATAACTATGTTGCTTTCCTAACATTGCCAGCACTTGAGATGATTGACTAACGCGGTTGGGAAACTTTACGTCAACA
>JAURLB010000016.1 GCA_030831445.1 Candidatus Nanopelagicales bacterium
AGTTGACCCAAATTGGGTGATTGCGAGGCACACATCGACGCCTACCCTCGCTTCCGGGGTGAGCCCAGGCCCCTCCTGGCCAAAGAGCAGGATGCACTGCTTTGGTAGCTGATAAGACTCAATTGGGACTGATCCTTCTATATTGTCGATACCAATGAGTGCCAAGTGTTGGGATTTTCGCCATATATTGAAACTCTCAAAATCTTCATGATGATGAATGTGCTGATACCTATCTGTCACCATCGCACCACGGCGATTCCATCGCTTCTTGCCGATGATGTGAATTTCTCTTGCTAAGAGTGCGTTGGCGGTTCTGACGATGGAACCAATATTGAAATCATGTTCAAGATTTTCAATGGCGATATGAAACTCATTTCGATGTTGATCTAAATCTTCAATAATCGCTTCCATGTTCCAGTAGCGATATTTGTCAATGACGTTTCGATAATCACCGTTTTGAAGTAAATCAGGGTCATAGTGTGAATCGATTGGCAATGGCCCAACCCATGGTCCTACACCTACACTTGAGACAACATCGTCTTCGGCATCATTCACGAGTAAAGCCTAGGCTTAGCCCATGGCCGTAATTGCTGCAGCACTTGATGACCAGCTCAATGATGTTCTAAATGCATCTGGGCCATTTCTTTTTTATATTGCAGTATGGGCACTCATCTTTATTGGAACAGGACTCTTAGTTGGAGTGTTTATTCCATTTATTACAGGTGACTCACTGCTTTTTGCTTCTGGCATCATCGCGGCGGCGAGCGACAATATCAATATAGTTGTATTGGCTGTTGGCGTTGGTGTTGCTGCATTTTTAGGTGATCAAGTTGGATTTGCACTTGGATTAAAACTTGGACGGCCATATTTAGAACGTAGAACAAGTCCACGTGTGAAAGTGTGGGTGGAACGAACTGAGCGTTTCTATTATCGCTTTGGTTGGAGCGCTGTTGTAGTTGCCAGGTTTATGCCGTGGGCACGAGCACTTATTCCGGTCATTGCTGGAATTGGCAAAATGAATTACTACAAGTTTTTGTCAGCCAACTTCGTCGGTGCAACCGTCTGGGGAGTCGGAATGACATTTGTTGGTTTTTACGCTGCCCAAATCCCAGCAGTTCGTAATGTTGCTTACGTCGTTGGTATTAGTTTCATCACCCTATCTGTTGTTGCGGGATTACGTGCTTGGCTGAAAGATCGTAAACTCGCAAAATCCATGAGCGATAGTGATCTGAAACTCAGCAATGACGATCTATCTTGTAGTGTGGATGAAGACAAAGGAAACGTGTGAAATTAGCGTTACTGCCTGATTGGTTGAGTGCTGAGGGACTCTTTGAAATTCTTGGGCCTTGGGCTCTCATTGGTTTCACCATCATCATCTTTCTTGAATGCGGATTGTTTATTGGAATTCTCTTTCCTGGCGATTCACTTCTTTTCCTCACAGGAATGCTCGTAGCAAGTGGAGCGATTGACCAACCATTGTGGTTAGTGATTTCACTGCTCTTCTCAGCAGCAGTACTTGGAAATATTGTTGGCTATCACGTTGGCAATTACTTTGGCCCAAAGCTCTTCACAAACCCAAATTCACGATTATTGAAACCTGAGTACGTTGAGAAAACTCATGTGTTTTTCGAGAAGTACGGAGCAAAGGCAATTATTTTGGCTCGATTTGTGCCAATTGTGAGAACTCTCATCACCGCAACCGCAGGTGTTGCTGGAATGGATCGAAAAAAGTTTTATCTGTATTCACTCATTGGTGCAATTATTTGGGCGATTGGTGTGACACTACTTGGGTATTGGCTTGGTCAAATAGATATTGTGAAGAACAATATTGAAATTGCACTTTTACTTTTAGTCTTTGTAAGTTTGATACCTATTATTATTGAAGCAATCCGACACAGAAAAGACTTAAAGTCCTAAGTCAGTAAGTGAATAGGCTGCTCGATATTCAAAGCCAGCCTCGCGCACTTTATCCCCAGCTCCGCGATCAACAATTACTGCTACCCCAACCACAATCGCACCTTCGGCTTCAAGTGCTTCAACTGCAGTCATAACTGATCCACCAGTTGTTGAAGTGTCTTCAACTGCCAGGACTCTTCGTCCTTTCACATCTGGACCTTCAATGCGACGTTGTAGTCCATGAGTTTTTTCACTCTTGCGCACTACACACGCATCAAGTTTTCTTCCTTGTTGGTGTGCTTGGTGCAGCATCGCAGTGGCAACGGGATCTGCTCCAAGAGTCAGTCCACCGACCACATCAAAGTCGAGGTCTTTCGTAAGGTCGAGCATTACAGCACCAACAAGAGGTGCGGCGGCTGAGTCGAGAGTTACGCGACGCAAGTCGACGTAATAGTCGGCTTCTTTACCACTGGAGAGAATTACTTTGCCGTGGACGACAGCCTTGTTGAGAATTTCAACCTTGAGTTTGTCCGATGTATCAGTCACGGGTAAAGCCTAGTGAGCGGTTTATGCCTCTAAATCAGACTTCGAAGGCATTTCGCCCGTCAAGATATAGGCCACACGACGAGCTAGTGCTACACCGTGATCCGCGAAGCGTTCGTAATAGCGACCAAGTAACGTGATATCAATTGCCGCTTCAACGCCGTGACTCCACTCGTCACTGAGCACTTTTCCAAACAAATCTCGATGCAATGCATCCATTTCGCCTTCTGCACGCGCAATATCAACCGCTTGCTCGGTGTCACCTGCAGCAATTGCTCGAGTACTTCTGCGAATTACCTCGTTTGCAATATCGCCCATTTTGCTAAAGGTTTCTAGAAAGTCACGTGGCACAGAGAGATTAGGGTGTCGAAGTTTGGCTTGCTTGGCAACATGTGAGGCGAGATCTCCCATGCGTTCTAACGTGCCAGAAATTTTCAATGCACCAGCAAGAAGACGCAAGTCACTTGCAACTGGTTGTTGGAGTGCCAAAATAGACATCGTTTGGTTTTCAATCTTGTTACCAAGCTCGTCAATGACATCATCTTCGGAGATAACCTGATCAGCCAATTCCAAACTTGCATCAAGCAATGACTTCGTAGCCTTACTCATCGCCGCTTCAACTAAGCGCGACATTTCAGACAAATCGTCCGTGATGTGCTGAAGTTGGTCTCTGTAATTTTCTCGCATTATCTCTCCTTGAGGCTTCTTATCCTACTTTACCTGTGACATACGCTTCAGTTCTTGTATCGGCAGGCGATTTAAAGAGCGTGTCTGTGTGATTGAATTCCACTAATTTACCTGTTCGACGATCATTTTGTTCATTCACTTCTGTGGTGAAAAATGCAGTGTAGGAACTAACACGCGCAGCTTGTTGCATGTTGTGGGTGACGATGACGATTGTGTAGTCTTTTTTCAGTTCCATCATCAAATCTTCAATGCGCATCGTTGCGATTGGATCAAGCGCGGAACATGGCTCATCCATCAAGATGACATCTGGTTCAACAGCCAAAGATCGTGCAATGCATAGGCGTTGTTGCTGACCTCCAGATAGTCCGAGTGCAGAATCTTTCAATCGATCTTTCACTTCGTCCCAGAGCGCGGCTCCACGAAGTGATTTCTCCACGATTTCATCCAGTTCTTTCCTACCGGGGCGGGCATTGATCCTTGGACCGAATGCGACATTTTCATAAATGCTCTTTGGGAATGGGTTTGGCTTTTGAAACACCATACCAATTCGATGTCGAACTTCTACTGCATCTGCTTCTCGTCCATAC
>JAURLB010000150.1 GCA_030831445.1 Candidatus Nanopelagicales bacterium
AACCAATCTTCAGCAAGAAAACATCTTGGGAGTACAGACTGTTGCCGACCTCTCTGAATTACCTGTTGGAGAAATTGATCTGGCTTTTTTCTGCACACCAGCAAGCTCAAACGAAGCGCTGCTGAAGCAATGCTCTCAACTCGGAATCTCCAGTGCATTCATTGCAAGTGCGGGCTACCGCGAATCGGGTGAGGCAGGGGAGGCTGCGGAATCATCGCTTTTGATGTTGGCAAATTCACTCGGCATGCTCATAGCCGGACCTAATGGTCAGGGTGTTGTGAGTACACCAGCTTCTTTATGCCTGCAGATAGTTGCCCCATATCCACCGCAGGGTGGAATTTCTGTGGCTTCACAAAGCGGAAACTTCGTATCGAGTTTTCTTAACTACGCGAAGCAATCTGGAGTCGGCATAGCGAGAGCAATTTCGGCGGGTAACGCAACTCAAGTCAGTGTTGAGAATTTTCTCAACTATTTCGCAAGCGATGACGAAACAAAAGTTGCACTTACCTACATTGAAAATGTTGGCAACGGCGAATCGCTATTGCGTGCAATGAGAAATATCACAGCCGTTAAACCCCTCGTTGTATTGAAGGGCGGTGCAACCGCTGCTGGTTCAAAGGCTGCGCAAAGCCACACCGGCGCAATGGCTAGCAACGATCGCGTATTCCTTGGATCAACTCGTTCATCTGGAGCAATCAAGGTGTCCTCAGTAGAAGAAGCATTCGATGCTGCAGCAACGTTTGCAACTCAGCCCTTACCACGCGGCAAACGCGTTGCCGTTCTCACCACCGTTGGAGGTTGGGGAGTGGTAACTGCAGATTCGATCGCTCGTGATGGAGTTCTCGATTTGATTGATCTTTCCGACGATCTGATGTCACAGCTCTCTGCTCTCTTACCTCCACGATGGAGTCGCAACAACCCAATCGATTGTGCCGGTGGAGAAACTCGCGACACAGTGACGGAAATTATGGACATTGTCGCCGGACATAACTCGATCGATGCGGTCATATTTCTCGGCATAGGAATTCAGAGCAATCAAGCAAAGATGATGCGCGCCGGCGGTTTTTATCCTGACCATGGTCTTGAACGAATTGTTGCGTACCACGAGAAGCAAGATGAGCGGTACGCGATTACCGCGCGAGAAGTGTCAGCCAAACATGGCAAGCCAATCCTTATAGCCACCGAACTCGCGGTAACAGATCCGCAAAATGCTGGGCCGGCTTCTGTTCGTGAATCTGGTGCGTACTGCTATCCAACCGGTGCGCGTGCGGCGAAAAGCCTCGCTTACCTCTACGAATATGCACAGTACCGTGGAGTTGCTCAATGAATATTCTCGACGATTCAAATAGCCTTCAACGAGCACGTAAAAAGGTGAAAGTCGGATCTGTTCGTGTAGTCAGTTCGCTGCTTGCGTCCGTGACGCTTTTTGGAGCACTTGGACTCGGAGTTTCGTGGAAATTTGTGCATGGTGTCGCTGAGGCAGTAACTCCCATTGCAAGTAGCGCAGAGTTGCAATCGCTTTCTGCACCGATTATCAATGCGAGACGTAATCCACAAACGCTCTCAAACGATGTTCGTTTCAGATCACTTGGTGACCAGTTGGCATCTTTGAGCAACAGACTTCCCAGCGAAGAATGTCTCATTATTGATATAGAAGGCAAGCGTGTTGCAAACGTGAATCCAGATCTTCCGCTGCTCCCAGCGAGCAATATGAAAGTTGTAGTTGCAATGGTTGCGCTCGATATTTTGAAACCTGACTTTGTGTTCACAACGTCTCTTGTTGGACAGGTAAGCGGAAGCACAGTAGAAGGTGACGCCTATTTGATCGGTGGAGGAGATCCTGTTCTTGTCACCGGTAACTATCCGCCTACTGAGCCGTATCCAACATTTAATTTTACGCGATTAGAAGATTTGTTTGACGAATTAGCCGCTCAAGGTATTAGTCGAATAAGTGGTTCGATCGTCGGCGATGAATCGCGTTACGACGCAGAACGATTTGCGCCATCACTTGGTTTAGGGATTAGGGGAACCGAGGTTGGTCCACTTGGAGCTCTGATGGTCAATGATGGAGTGGTGTCGGGAAATCCAATTAAACCTGACAATCCAGCTTTGGGTGCAGCAACAGAGTTTTCGAACACACTGCAAAATAATGGAATAGCAGTTTCAGGTGCACCAAAGATTGGTGCAGCTCCACAAGATCTTCCAGTGATTGCCAAGATCAACTCTCTTCCGCTTACTGACATTGTTGCTGAAATGTTGACGAATAGTGATAACAACACGGCGGAGTTATTGGTCAAAGAGATCGGCTTTGCTACCTCAGGAGTTGGAACTCGTGAAGCCGGCTTAGAAGTGATGAAATCCAAACTGGTTGAATGGGGAGTGGCCCTCGATGTGTTGCAGTTCTTCGACGGTTCAGGACTTGATCGAGGTAATCGTCTGACGTGCAACGTCATGATGACCCTGCTTGCTCGAGATGGAGGCTTCGGTCCAGTAGGTCTTGGCCTAGCAACAGCAAGTCAGTCAGGCACACTTCGTGGAGTTCTCGCTGACACGCTCGGAGCAGGCAAGTTGCGGGGCAAAACTGGCACCCTGACAGGGGCAAAGGCCTTGTCTGGATTCGTTCCGTATTCACCCGACCAGGCCTCTACCTATTCACTCATTATCAACGGGTCAAACGTGGCGAACCAAACAACGTACAGACCCATCTGGAACGCACTTTCTAATGCATTAGGCGGTTTTTCGGGCAGTCCAACAGCAAGTGAGATTGCACCGAAATAGCCCTCATGCTGGTTGAATGAATGTGTGCTTTCGTTCAATACCGGGTCATCGCTAGCCGAACTGATTGACCTGTTTCGCGCATACGCGAAACAGGAAACCATCGGCGAACTGCGGGGAACAGGTCGTTGGCTGGCATGGGGAGCCATTGGCGGGGTATCCGTTTTGCTTGGACTTCTGTTTGTTCTCGTAGGAGTGCTCAGGTTGCTGCAATCGACTCTATTCGAAGGGTCACGGGGTCTGAGTTGGGCCCCTTACTTCATCGTCTTGCTACTCACTATCGCCTTAGTGGTGTTTTCGCAGTCGCGAAGTCGTAAGCCATTTTTGTTCACCAATAGGTCCAAGTAATGGCAGCCTCCGAACCAAAGATTACGCGAGCCGACCTTGAGGGCAAACTCAAGACGCTTCAGAATGATATTCAAGGCACTGCCGATCGCAATAAGTCAACTCTTGCAACATATGCAGCAATTGCAAGCGGAGTTGTTGTAATTGTGGCCTTTGCATTTGGTCGGAGAAGCGGTAGAAAGCGTCGCAGTGTCCTCGAAATCCGACGGTAATAAGTCGGTCGCATCTCCCAACGCGATATCTGTACGAGATTCGCTGTGGTGGGTACCAGTTGTTTGGCGCGCGTTGAAATGGCTCCGCAAGCGAAGCCGCAAGGAAAGTGTCACAACGATTCGCTTACGCAAGGATGAGGAAGTAATCATCCGCAAGAAAGATTCATCACTATGAGTGTCCGCACATTTCAATTTGGCGAACGCGTTTTGATTATTGATAGCAAGAAACGCCGCTACCTTGCAACGCTTGCTGAAAAGGGCGAATTTCATAGTCACTCGGGTGTGATTACACACGCTCAAATTGTTGGGCTTGAAGAAGGCGCTCTGATTGCGAATTCAAAAGGTTCTAGCTACTCAATTTTACGACCAACCTTGGAAGACTTTGTTCTCGAAATGCCTCGCGGAGCCCAAGTTATTTACCCAAAGGATCTTGCACCGATCTGCATGATGGCAGATATCGGGCCAGGGATGCGCGTGTTCGAAACAGGCGTTGGCAGTGGCGCACTCTCCATGACCATGCTGCGTTACGGAGCACATATCACGGGCTATGAATTGCGCGAAGATTTTGCGAACCGCGCTCAATCGAATGTCCGATCGTTTCTTGGTGCAGAAGCTTTGGAACGGTACG
>JAURLB010000151.1 GCA_030831445.1 Candidatus Nanopelagicales bacterium
CCATATCTACCTGCAACTCGTCGATTCTTTAATCCGATCTATCTCAGTATTGAAACAATTCCTGAATTTATGAAGATTGATGCCAAATCCCGAAAGAAAATTGAAGAGCTTGCAAGTCGGGTGAAACCCATGAATGTAACGAGTGAGCTGCTTGATCGCGATGCGGTCTGGAGTGCAAAGAAGGCAGCACTTGAAATTCTCTTGGCCGAACCTTTATCAAAAACTCGACAAGTTGCATTTGACGCATACGTAAAGTCTGAGGGCGAAGGTCTAGAGCTTTTTGCGCTGTGGTGTGCAATTGCAGAGAAACACGGCATCACAATCGAAAAGTGGCCGAAGGGTTTGAGCACTCCAACATCAAGTGACGTCGAAGTCTTCAAGAAAAAGCATTCTGGACAGATTGAGTTTTACCAGAAACTGCAGTGGTTACTCGATGAACAATTTGCCGAAGCGCAAGAAGTTGCAAAAGTCGCTGGAATGTCTGCCGGAATAGTGCACGATCTTGCAGTTGGAGTTCATCCTGAAGGTGCAGATGCCTGGGCACTTGCTGATGTGCTTGCAACGACAGTGTCTGTAGGTGCTCCACCTGATCAGTTCAATCAACTTGGCCAAGATTGGTCGCAGCCACCGTGGCGACCTGACGCACTCGAAGCAGCAGCATACATTCCTTACCGTGATATGCTGCGAACAATTCTTCGCCATTCCGGTGGAATTCGAGTCGACCATGCTCTTGGACTCTTTCGGCTATGGTGGATACCAATCGGGATGTCGGCAGCCGAAGGAACCTATGTCAAGTATGACCACGATGCACTCGTTGGAATTTTGGCGCTTGAAGCAATGCGTGTTGGAGCATTTGTTGTTGGTGAAGATTTAGGGACAGTTGAACCTTGGATTCAATCCTATTTGGAATCACGTGGCATTCTCGGCACATCAATTCTTTGGTTTGAAAAAGAGGGAGCTGGCCCTCGAGTTCCCGAGCACTGGCGTAGTTTGTGCTTTGGTACGGTGACAGTTCACGATATTCCACCAACGGCAGGGTTTATTGACGGTGAACATATCAGGATGCGCGAAAGTTTGGGCCTCCTAGCCCGCAATGTCGAGGACGAATGGGCGGATCACAAACGGGATCAAGCCCAGTGGGAAGCACTGCTCAAAACTCGCGGTTACTTAGAAGAAGTGTCTTGGCGAAAACCGCCCACGACACAACAACTTATTGAGGCCTATCACCGTGTCCTTGCTCACACCCCATGCAAACTTGTTGCCGTTGCGGTGCCGGATCTCATTGGCGATGTTCGCGCACAAAACCAACCAGGAACGGATCAAGAATATCCAAACTGGCGTATTCCAACCTGTCATCCAGATGGGCAAGCGTTTCTACTAGAGCAACTTCAAGGTGCTCCAGCAGTTGTTGAAAGGGCAGATCGATTGATTGCCGCTTTGAATCATCGTAGGCACTGGTAAAAGTTAGAATGCGCTCTATGAAAAAGTTATTAGTAATGACCCTACTTTTTAGTTCTAGTACTTCGCCAGCATTCGCTGCAATTCCGGATGCAGGAAGTGAAGCGGGCGAGGGATTAAGCGTTGTCGAAACAGTATTTTGGTTTGCTGCACTACCAAGCATCATGTGGTTTGTGATTTGGCTACTTTGGTCAATGCCAAAGTGGCGCAAAATCAACTTCCCACAAACCGGCGAGAATTGGGATCCAAAACCTAAAAGTTAGGCATCTGCTTTCTGGCACTCGAGTGCTCGAACGAGTCCATCCCTGCCATCTCCAACAAGCCGCTTACAACCATGTGGAATCTCACCTGAGGTAAGAAATGCTTCAGTCTTCGACACAATTGTTTCATCAAATTGATACATTGGATAGAGTCCAACTGTAATTGTCTGGGCACTTTCATTTGATCTATTCGCCCAGATGTTTGGCAGTTCACTGAAATAGGAATCAACATACTGAGCCAGTAACTCTTTTTGGTCAGGATTATTGAAGCCCATCACAGTTGCATTCAACACATCATTCGATAGCGAGTCATCTTCCATGATGCTCTTCCAGGCTTTGGCTTTTGCATCTTTGCTAGGAATTGCTGCTTTTGCTTTCGCCGCATTGTTTCTGCCGGTGGAAGTTTTATCGCGAGCTTCTTCTGCATCAATCTCTGCCACACCCGCACGTCCAACTTGTACGAGTCGGTCGAGTAACAGCCAGCGAAAATCGGTATCAACTTTAACGCCATTAATACTCATGTCACCCGAATACAGTTTCGCAACCACATCGAGTTGTTCATTGGTTCGGGCAATTGCAACAAAGTTCTTTGCAGCAGCAAACTGAGCATCACTTTCAGCAGCAAAAGTCTGCGCCCAGTCCAAGAACACATCGGCAAGACCTTTCAGGTGTTGTTCTCGCTTTGCTGGGTGTGAGTAAAGCTGCGCTGCAGTGCGAAGCTGCATCAGCACTCGCTGAATGATCGGAATGAACGTTTCTTTTGGCAAAGCCCGCTCGACAAGTTTGATGAAGTCGCCAGTGCTCATCTCTGCATCACGAGTCATATCCCAGGCAGCAGAAAGCAAGAGTGCTCTCGGAAGTGAATCTGGGATGTCGCCAGTGGAGTCAACTGCAGTTTGTAGCGATCTTGCATCGAGTCGAATCTTGCTAAATGTGAGATCTTCATCATTGAGCAGCAAAAGGTCTGGTTGCTCTACTCCCGCTAACTGAGTTACCACGGTTGTAGCGCCTGCAACATCAAGTTCTACTTTCTCGGTTCTGGTCAATCCCGAGTCCGACTTTGTGTATAGTCCGAGTGCCATTCGATGTGTTCGAAGTTCAGGGGAAAGTCCGGCAGGTTCCGTTGGTGGAAGCTGTTTGATGACAACCTCTTTATAGGTTCCGTCGGCATTGAGTTCAATCTCTGGATACATCAAGTTCACACCTGATGTTTGCAACCAAGATTTTGTGAAACTTGATAGATCTCTTCCACTTGCCAGTTCAAGTTCGTGCAGCAAATCTTTTAGTTCGGTATTACCCCATGCGTGCTTCTTAAAATAGGCGGAGATTCCTTTCATGAAATCTGCTTCGCCAACGAATGCTACGAGTTGGCGCAAAGTTGATGCACCTTTTGCATAGGTGATGCCGTCGAAGTTCACCTCGACGGTATCAAGATCAATCATGTCAGTAGCAATTGGATGGGTGCCAGACATTTGGTCTTCGCGATACGCCCAAAGCTTTCGATCCACCATAAAGGAAGTCCAGGCTTGCTTGAATCTGGTACCCGAACCATTTGCGTAATAGGAAGCCCACTCAGCGAATGACTCATTGAGCCACAAGTCATCCCACCATTTCATGGTGACAAGATCGCCGAACCACATATGAGCCATTTCGTGCAAAATAGTGTTGCTTCGAAACTCACGTTCATGATCAGTTGCGCGCGACCGATAAATCACACCTTCATAAAACGTTACACATCCAGCATTCTCCATTGCACCTGCATTGAATTCAGGGACAATGATCTGGTCGTACTTCTCAAATGGGTAGCCAACATCAAATGCAGTTTCAAAGACGCCAAAACCTTGCTTCGTAATCAAGAACATGTCATCTGCATCAAGAAATTCAGATAGTGATTGTCGGCAATAGAGCCCTAAAGGGTAGGTGCCGAACTTTCCAGTGTAGGAATCTTCAACTCCGAAGTAGTTTCCGGCGCATATTGCAGTGATATAGGTAGAAATTCGTGGGGTCGCTTTGAATGCGTGCAATTTGCCATTATCGATGTCTGTGATTTTGGCTGTTGTGTTGCTGAAAACTTTCCAATGTGTTGGTGCGCTCACATTAAAAGTAAATGTTGCCTTCAAGTCTGGTTGATCAAAACAAGCAAACACTCGTCGAGCGTCAGCAATTTCAAATTGAGAATATAGATAGATTTCATTGTCTGCAGGATCGGTAAATTTATGGAGTCCCTCACCGGTGATTGAATAGTTACAGATTGCCTCAACCTCTAGCACGTTCTCCGCTTGGAGATTGGCCATCTGGATTCGATAGCCATCGAAATTTGAGACTGCGACATCTTCACCGTTGAGCGTGATGCGTTGAACTTCTTTAGCAATCAAATCAATCCAACTGGAACTTCCTTTCGTTGCCGCAAAGGAAACGATAGTTCGAGATAGAAATGTGTCCTTATCCTTGACATCGCGCAAATCAAGGTAGACCTCGTAACTTTTGGATGCCAAATTAGAAGATCGTTCGTGACACTCTGCTCGGGTGAGGTTTTCTGAAGACACACAATTCCTTTCGTCAGGGCGAATTCTCACACCTACCCCCACCACATGGAATAGTGGGCTTATGGAAAAAGCTGAGTTCTATTTTGACCCTGTCTGCCCCTGGGCATGGATGACCTCCCGTTGGATGTTGGAAGTGATGCAAGTTCGCGATGTTCGTGTGGAGTTCCACGTGATGTCACTTTCAGGCCTGAATGAAGGCCGAGACGTCCCTGAAGACTACAAACGGCATATGCAAGAATCGTGGGGTCCAGTGAGAACGATTATCAAAGCGCGCGAAGTTCATGGGCAAGACATTGTGCTTCCACTCTACAGCGCTATAGGCAAAAGAATTCATCTTGAAAAACGAGGATTCACAAAAGAGAATCCAGATCAACTTCGAGAGAGTGTGATTGAAGCTTTAGCTGAAGTTGGCGCAAGTGCAGAGTGCATCAGTGTCTGGGCGACAACTGAGGTCGATGACCTGCTACGAGAGAGTCACAACCGTGGAATGTTGCCCGTCGGAACTGATGTTGGAACTCCAGTGATCCACGTTGCCGGCACAGCATTCTTTGGCCCTGTGATTAGCCCAGCGCCAAAAGGTGAAGCAGCAGGGAAGTTGTGGGATGGAGTATTACTGGTAAGTCAGACTCCAGGCTTTTTTGAACTCAAGCGCTCGCGCACTGTCGGACCAATTTTTGATTGAGGGAAAATGAAAATTCATGTTGGCACAGATCATGCAGGATTCGAATTCAAAAACGACTTAGTCGAATACTTGCAGTCACAAGGACACAACGTTGTTGACCATGGTGCATTTGAATATGATGCCGAAGATGACTATCCAGCATTCTGTATTGCGGCCGCCCAAGCAGTAGCGGCCGATTCTGAGAGTCTTGGGATTGTCATTGGTGGTTCTGGCAATGGTGAGCAGATTGCCGCCAACAAAGTTGCAGGCATTCGTGCGGCACTTGCCTGGAGTGTTGAGATTGCCAAACTCGCCCGTGAGCACAACAACGCGAACGTACTTGGACTCGGTGCACGCATGCATGATCAGCAGACGGCGTTTGCGATTGTGGATGCGTTTATTCAAACTCCGTTCAGCAATGTCGAACGACACATCCGTCGAATTGGTCAAATCGCAGAGTTCGAACAAGGTTAAGTGAACTAGTACCATACGGATATGTTTCGTAGGGGATGGCGAATCGTTGTTGCGATTGCAGTGGTACTCGCAGTTGCGGTGCCATCAAATCATGCCATAGCGAGCAAAAAAACTCTGAAGTCTTTGAAATTGTTGGCTCGACTCGATGTTGAATCTGAATCTGCTTCGAATTCCTACAACCGAGAACTTTTTCGGCATTGGGTTGATGAAAATGGTAATCGGTGCGACACCCGCGCCGAAGTGTTGATGCGCGATACGAAGTCGCCAGTCACGCGTTCGGGAACCTGCACAATTCGAACTGGCAAGTGGGTATCGGTATATGACAATCAAGTCATTACAACAGCTGGAAGTCTCGACATCGACCATGTTGTGGCATTGAAAGAAGCCTGGGAGTCAGGTGCAAGTGGATGGACAAGTAGCGAACGACAAAAATTTGCAAACGATTTAGGATTCAATAGAAGTTTGATTGCAGTTTCTGCCTCAACGAATAGATCCAAAAGTGATAGAGACCCCGCTAGTTGGTTGCCGCCTTCGAAGTCATATCGATGTGAATATCTCATTTCGTGGATACAGGTGAAGTTCCGGTGGCGACTCAGTATCGATACGGGTGAACGAAAC
>JAURLB010000152.1 GCA_030831445.1 Candidatus Nanopelagicales bacterium
CAGCAGCGATTTCTCGGCGATACAAAATATTGACAGCACCTGCGGCACCCATCACTGCAATTTGCCCAGTAGGCCAAGCAAAATTCAAGTCAGCACCTAATGACTTTGATCCCATAACCAAATACGCGCCACCGTAAGCCTTTCGTGTAATCACCGTAATTAGCGGGACTGTTGCCTCCGCATAGGCATAGATAAGTTTTGCACCGCGACGAATGATGCCGTCGTATTCCTGATCGGTACCTGGCAAGAATCCAGGAACGTCCACGAAGGTGATAACGGGAATATTGAATGCATCGCACGTTCGAACGAATCGTGCCGCTTTTTCAGAAGCATTGATATCAAGTGTTCCAGCAAGTTGCATCGGTTGATTAGCAACGATGCCAACTGAATGCCCTTCGATGCGACCGAAACCAATTATGATGTTTGGCGCAAACATTGGTTGAATCTCAAGAAATTCGCCATCATCTAGGATGTGTCGAAAGACGTTATGCATGTCGTAGGGCTGATTTGGTGAATCTGGGATGAGTGAATCAAGTTCGAGGTCCGCTTCATTGATGACTAGATCTGCTTCGTATGGAAAAGCAGGCGCTTCTTCCATGTTGTTGCTTGGTAAATAAGAAAGCAATGCCTTGACATATTCAAATGCTTCATATTCATCTTCTGCCATGTAGTGGGCAACACCAGACTTCGCATTGTGTGTGCGAGCGCCGCCAAGCTCTTCAAAACCAACATCTTCACCCGTGACTGTCTTGATTACTTCAGGGCCGGTAATAAACATGTTGGAAGTCTTATCAACCATGACGATGAAGTCTGTCAATGCAGGGCTGTACACAGCGCCGCCAGCACAAGATCCCAGAATGAGTGAAATTTGCGGAATGACACCTGATGCTTTGACGTTCCGGCGAAATATTTCACCGTATTGTTGGAGTGAAGACACGCCTTCTTGAATTCTTGCTCCACCCGAATCATTGAGCCCAATGACTGGACATCCAGTCTTAAGTGCAAGTTCCATGACTTTCACAATTTTCTCACCAACAACTTCGCCAAGGCTTCCACCAAAAACTGTAAAGTCTTGCGCAAAGACACAAACTGGACGGCCATCAATTGTTCCGTAGCCTGTAAAGACGCCGTCACCGAGTGGACGAGACTTTTCCATACCGAATGAGTACGACCTATGTTTTCTGAATCCATCAATGATCTGAAATGATCCGGGATCTAGGAGCGCTTCAATTCGCTCCATAGCAGTCAACTTGCCACGTTCATGCTGCTTATCGATAGATTTCTGACGACGCGAAAGAGCCTCTTGGCGGCGTTGACGCAAACCTTCGATTTTGCCCGCGGTGGTGTTTGGGTCAAAATCCGACTGAAACTCCGCTGACATCTCACGCTCCTTCACTGCAAAGGCGTACCGTAGTGGCGTGACTACCCCTACTCACAAGTTAGAAAATTTCCCCGCCAGTAGCGAATTCCTCGCGTCCACGCTGAAAACGAACCCTGTCGTGGGGAGAGTGTGGCTTTTTGACGAAATACCCTCAACTCAGACATTTCTTGAAGGTGTGGAGAATCTCACAGTTGGCGATATAGCGGTCGCTCGCCATCAAACTTCTGGGCGCGGCCGGCTTTCGCGCACCTGGGACGACGAAGCCGAACATTCGATTCTTCTCTCAATAGCGTTGCCGAAGTCCGATGTGCTGACCCTCGCAGTAGGACTTGGAGTACTTGGCGCACTGACTGAGTGGTGCCCTGAATTAAGTTTGAAGTGGCCGAACGACATTGTCGTGGTCGAGTCAGAACACTACTTCAAAATTGGTGGGATCATTACTACCGGTGTTGATAAAGATCTTGCCATTGCTGGAATTGGTGTCAACCTCATCTCACCTGTCGGAGTTCCGCAGGCACTTGGTCTCTCAGACCTTACAGCAGAAAAACTGGACGTCACCAAAATTTTACAATCAATTGTTGACGAAGTGTTGCGCACACTCACTTTGGATGCCCAAGACATAATTCGGGAGTATCGAATTCGCACGTCAACCATCGACAGGTATGTTCGCATTCTGGCAATGAATGGAAAATCTATCTATGGCAAAGCGATTGATGTAGCCAATGATGGAGCATTGTTACTAGAAACTGAGAACGGACAAATCAGAATCTTAAGTGGCGATGTTCAGTACGTGCGATTTGCTGAGCACTAACGAACAAATACCCATCGACGATATGTTACGAATCGAAATAGCGTGCCCAGCCCAACTCCGATGACATTTGCTGCGATGTTATCGGCAAGTGGGGAGGTAAATTGCAATACGTAGTGTGAAATGAAAAGGCAGAGCACAGCAATTGCCATAGCGACTGCATTCAAGATGAAAAATAAAAAGATTTCCTGCGGAATCTTTCTTCCAGATCGAGAAGCGTAGGTCCATTGTTTATTGCCAAAGTACGCAAAAAGTGTCGCGGCGGTGGCCGAAATAACTTTTGCCGTAAGTGGTTTGTCATCAAGAATTGGATTATCGCCTACATACCGCAGCAGATTGAAGAGCCCGGTGTCTATGACGTAGGCGAATGCACCCACTGTCAAAAACTTGGATGCTTCAGGGATAAGTCGAACGATTCGATCCAACATACAACCTCCGAGCAAAGCGTACGATGCGGCTGCTTGATCCAAGAGAGCAGTTGAGTGGCAAAGTAAAGTCCGCCTGTGAGCGTAAACAAGTTGTTCCCAACTGTGGGAATGGTCGGTGGCGGGCAACTCTCTCGTATGACTTCGCAGGCCGCAACTGCCTTAGGGATGAATTTTAGAGTTTTAGTGCAATCAGAAAGTGACAGCGCTTCCCAGGTCACAAACAACTACATACTTGGCGAACATACAAATCTTGACCATCTACGTGCACTTGCTCAAGTTAGTGATGTGGTGACATTTGATCATGAGCACGTGCCAGAGGTGCTGCTACGCCAACTAGTTCAAGAAGGTTTTAATCTTCAACCCTCACCCGATGCACTTGTATTCGCGCAGGACAAAGTAGCGATGCGAAAGAAGCTTCACCAATTAGGTGTTGCTCAACCTAGCTTTGCTGTGATTGAAACAATAGAGCAAGCAATAGATTTTGGAAAAGAGTACGGGTTTCCATTTGTATTGAAGTTGTCCCGAGGTGGATATGACGGTAAAGGCGTCTGGGTGTGCCACTCTGAAAAAGACATTGAAGCAACGTTAGGACAGAATTTCTCTCACACTTTTCAATGGCTTGCAGAAGAATTTGTAGCCTTCTCGCGTGAGTTAGCGAGTCAAGTGGCTCGATCACCGCAAGGACAGATGGTTACATATCCAATTGTTGAAAGTCGGCAAGTGAATGGGATGTGTTCAATGGTCATTGCGCCTGCGCCTCACCTGAGCGATGCTGATGCCATGAGCGCACAGCAATTAGCCATGTCCATCGCTGATAGCCTTAATGTCACTGGCATGCTTGCAGTTGAATTGTTTGAATCAGAACGCGGAATATTAGTCAATGAACTTGCTATGCGTCCTCATAACTCTGGACATTGGAGCATTGATGGATCCACCACAAGTCAATTTGAAAATCACCTTCGCGCGGTATTGGACCTTCCCTTAGGCGACCCATCTCCAATTGCCCGCTGGAGTGTTATGGTGAATATCATCGGTGGCAAGTATCCGGATATGTATTCGGCATATAAGCATTGTCTGGCTAGAGATCCTGGATTAAAGGTTCACCTGTACGGCAAAGAAGTACGACAGGGCAGAAAAGTGGGTCATGTAACGGTGTGTTCTGACGAATTGCAGGATGCAATCCGCAGAGCAACGCACGCTGCAGACTACTTTATGGGAGTAATTGAGGAGTGAGCGTATGAGCGCAGTCGTTGGCGTTGTGATGGGTAGTGAATCTGATTGGGCAACGATGCAGGCAGCTGTTGATGTCCTAAAAGATTTTGGCGTCGAGTTCGAAGCGACTGTTAAATCAGCGCACCGATTGCCCCAAGAAATGATTGAGTATGGTCAAACTGCATTTGATCGTGGAATCAAAGTCATTATTGCAGGTGCTGGTGGAGCAGCACATCTTCCCGGCATGTTAGCTTCAGTGACAAGTGTTCCTGTAATCGGAGTTCCAGTTCCACTCTCTCAACTCGATGGCATGGACTCTTTACTTTCTATCGTGCAGATGCCGGCGGGTGTTCCTGTCGCGACGGTAGGTATCGGAAATGCTCGTAATGCCGGACTGTTGGCAGTTCGAATTCTTGCCATCAGTGATGCTTCACTTGCAGGAGCACTTAACGAACATCGCGAAAACATGAAAGATAAAGCTCGACGTCAAGGTGAGTCAGTCTCGCAAAAGTCTCTGGAATAAAAATGCAATTCACTGAGCCTAGCGACATCGAGTTTCTCTTAAAGAATGCGAAACTTTGGGCAATCGTTGGACTTGGCGCTGATGAATCACGCCCCGCATATTCGGTTGCCAGATTTTTACAATCGCATGGGAAAGAAATAATTGCTATTCATCCGCGTGCGATCGGAGTACTGAACTCACCTTCCTATGCAACACTTGCTGAAGCGGCATCTCACCACTCGATAGATGTTGTTGATTGCTTTGTGAATGCGAGTAGAGTCGGAGAAATCATTGATCAGGCTATCTCACTGAAATTACCTGCAGTTTGGATGCAATTGGAAGTAATCGATGAGGCTGCAGCAACTCGGGCAAAGAGTGCTGGCTTACGAGTCGTAATGAATCGCTGTCCTGCGATTGAATGGTCGACTTATGTCTAGCCTTTCGGTTGCAATCGTGGTTCCCATTCTTAACGAAGAACAACATCTTGCTGAAGTGTATGAGGCAATTAACAATCAAACTTATGAGAACATAACCAGTATTGTTTTCGCGCTAGGTCCTAGCACAGACGATACACAAAATATTGCCCAATACCTTGCAGGTAGGGACAAGCGAATTGTTCTGGTAGAGAACATTTCAGGGAAAACTCCAACTGCCATGAATCTCGGAATCAACAATTCAACTTCAGATGTAGTTGTTCGCTGTGATGCTCATGCCTTACTTCCACCTGACTACGTTGAAGTGTGTGTGCAACTTTTGGTCGAGAAAGATGCAGTCAATGTTGGCGGGAGAATGTTTGCACAAGGTTACGATGATTTCACTAGAGCTGTTGCTTGGGCCATGACATCTCCTTGGGGAGTTGGCAAAGCCGCTTTTCACGTGGGAGGTGATGCGGGTGAAAGCGAGACGGTCTATCTCGGGGCTTTTCGGCGCGACGCGTTGGAAAAGGTTGGGGGATATGACGAATCAATGATTCGTGCGCAAGACTGGGAATTGAATTACCGGTTACGTAAGAATGGTGGACGGATTTGGTTTGATCCCAATTTGAACGTTATTTATCGCCCGAGAAATACCATGAAGACATTAGCACGCCAGTATTTTCAGTACGGCCAGTGGCGCAGGCGAGTCATGCGGATGTATCCAGACACTGTGCAGTCGGGGTTTCGGTATCTTGCACCACCTGCATTAGTTATCGCGCTCATACTTTCGCTCGTTCTTCCACAGATTGGTTATTTCGCTGATCTTCCGTTACTCATGATCAGTGCATTTATACCAATGTTTTATATGGTGAGCGTTGCACTTGTTTCACTAAGTGCCATCGTTCGACGAGAACTTCCACCACGAAGTTTCCTCATCTTATTCTTCGTCATTATGACTATGCATATTTCATGGGGAACTGGCTTCTTGACTTCCAGGAAATAGCTTTAGGCTGGAGAGCAGTCAGTTTCGTCAGCCGTTCGACCCTCACTTGGTCCATAGAGCGACGATGACGCCTTCTGTTTGATAATCAGATTCTCATACGTCGAAGGCCAATCATCGCCAACAATTATCACAATACCTGATGGAACTTTCGTCTTTTTCGGCAGAGTTTTGACTTCGCCGAGTCCGAGAGCAACCGCAATGGTTCGGGCCTTGTTGAGGTTTTTCTTTGTGCTCCAAACGGCAGTGCTTGTGCCGAGTTCAGTTGGAGCGTTATCAGTTTTCACAATCCTGAAACCTTCAGCACTTAACTCGTTTGCCTTCTTCGAAGCTAATCCATTTGTGGATGTCGCGTTTAAGACTGACACGTAGACACTATTTGGCTCAACTGTTAGAAAGTTTCCATTCCAGTCTTTCGTTGGGGGCTTAGGCCACTCTTTGTCCTCACGAAGCGAACTCCAAAGCTCTTGTGTCTTGCTTGTGAAGATAACTCGTGCTCGATTTGTCGGATCTGTCGCAAAAGGTGCCGTAATGAATCGAACCGTACTTGGTTTAAGATTTTGTAGATTAAAAGCGAGTTGTTTCATGCCATCAAGTGATCCTAGTTCGGGATTTGTGGTCAATGAACCTGCGACGGCTTCAACGATGTTTAGCACTTTGACTGGATTAAAAAGAGTTCCAGCACTTGTAACTTTTTTCACCAGAGAGGCGAGAAAGTCTTGTTGGCGACGAATTCTAGACAGATCGCTTCCATCACCGAGAGTTCCTCGTGCTCTAACAAACGCTAAAGCCTGTTTGCCAGATACTGTAGAGATACCTTTAGGCAAATTGAGTTTGCTTTTTTTGTCATTCACCGCATTCGTTAAACAGACTTCAACTCCACCAACGGCATCGACCACATTGATAAAGCCTTTAAAATCGACAATCATGAAGTGGTCGATGAAGATTCCTGTTTCTTGCTCTAAGGTTTTGACAACGCACGCAGCACCTCCACGGCTGAATGCTTCGTTGAATCTTCCATAGTAGCCACTTGAAATACTTCCATTGCTCTTTTGGCAATCCGGCATTTGAATTGCTGTATCTCGCGGGATACTGACTGCTGTCGCCCATTCACGATCACCTGCAATGTGGACGAGGATGTTGGTGTCAGAGAGTTGATGACTAAATTGGCTATTACCGCCGTAACCACTGCCTTGGCCTTTTCGAGTATCCGATCCAATCAACAAGATATTGATTGGTGCTCCAATTTCAGGCCCTGGGTTTTTTTCGGGGCGTTCACCCAATTGATTCGAGATATCTTCAGTTGTGATTGCTCCAATAGCGCTGGCTAATTGGCTCAGTGCAAAACCACTTATTACAGTGACAGCAATAAGGCCACTAGCCATAATTTTGGCAAATTTAGCGAACACAAATACTCCCTATTGGCAAAGGGTAAAGGTTTTCCACTCGAGGTACGAAACAAAGTGTTAGAAAACTGTGTATTTTGGCAAAAGGGTGCTTTTGTCACGAAGATTTCGCACATTTTTGGCACAATGTACCTCTCAGCGGCTTCCCCAGCTGGAGGTTTTGTGTCTCGTCGTTTTGTCGCAGGTATCGGCACCCTAGCCGTGCTTTTTTCCTTGCTTACTTCAGTTCAAGTGGCACAAGGTTTGGTGACCGAGATTTCACTAGAGCCAGCAGAATGGCGAGCATTAAGCGAACCTTTGAAGGTCAATGCAACGTTTGATGGTGCAGCCACATGGCAAGCAAACCTGCGAAGCCGATGCACGGATCAGATTGTCATGTCCAAGGCGGGGAGTACGAGTGGAGCAACAAACGTACAAATCGTATTTCCATCTCAAACGTTTGAACCAGGACCATACCTACTTGAAATTAATAGCACAACGTCAAAATTGAAATCCCGCACACTGACTCGCAATGTGGATATCGTTGCGAGTAAAGAAACAGTTGGATTTCAAATGCTGTGCCCTAATGCGCAAGCCTTAAAAGTTGGAACCAGTATCACTTCGCAAGTAAGCGCTCTTTCCATCATTGCGAAGCGAAACAAATCGAACGCCACGAGTGCGGTAGTTCTTCGTGCAAACGCATCATCAACACTACAATTGGCTGCTGGAAACATCGCAGCACTCACAAATTCAATTGTAATTATCAGTGGTAAAAACACAGTTCGAAAAAGTGACGCTACATATTTGCTAGACAGTGGAATCAAAAATCTGATTCTTGTTGGAAGTGAGAACAACTTCACCCCTACGTATACCAAGAGAGTGAAAGCAGAAGGGTTCGTCGTCCGTAGAGTTGATCCTACAAATATCTCTGCGCTTATTTCGATGCTGACAAAACAATATGTCGCACCACAATCAGTTCTCGTCGTGAAAGAGGGCGCACCACATGCGCTGGAAGCAGCACATTTTGCAAGTCGCACGAATCAGATTGTTTTATCAACCACATCCTCGTACGTATCTCAACTGAAAGAAGTAAAGAAGAGTTTTCCAGACCTAGATCTGATTCATTACGGTCCCGCCTCCGATGGAGTTCCCACAAAATTTATTGCTAAAAGTATCTGGTCAGATAACGCGTTAGAACGAGCCGCATATGTGACTGCAACGTTTGGTGAAGTGGAACCCGAACTCTGGTTAGCATCAAAGCGTCCAGCAACCTTTGTTGATGTGGCCTTATTGGGTTCGCATGCTATTCGAATTGAAGTTAGCAGTCGCCTGAACGATTCACAACTCGAATTTGTTGCGAAAAATAATGAACTGAAAGGCGTCTTTACGTCAGTCACTCTAGGTACGCATCCCACAGAGGCCTTCGTGCAATCCGCTCGCACATTGTATTTACGAGACAATGCGCCTGCGGTTGAAACACTCACGCTTCCCGCACTCGCACCTGCGACTGTGCCGGCCAACTTTGCCTTTAGTGGCAGCGGTTGGGGACATGGGATCGGCATGTCGCAATGGGGGGCATTTGCCATGGCAGAAGATGGCAAAACTGCTGCAGAGATTTTGACTTACTATTTTCAAGGGACAGAGGTCAAACCTATTTTTGATAATGCAGATGTTTGGGTAAACCTGCATAACCGCATTAAATCTACAATTGTGTCTGTTACAGGCAAAGATGCTAGGTGGCGAATCACGTCAGCTTCAGATAACAGCATTGAGTTAAATGCTGGTGTGTCAGTGACATTTTCGTATCAAGCTGATGGAAACCTGATAAAAGCTACCGCAAGTGATGGGCAAACAATCGAAGCATCGAATCGCTTTAGCGTTACGTGGAGCGGTACGCGATTCAGTCGTGATCTCTCAGGTGCACCAGGAGTTGCCGAAGTGTCTGCAGGAACGACCCTTGCTAGCAGCAAGAAATATCGCTTTGGTTCACTTCGAATAAACGCAGCGAGCGCAACTGATTCGCTGACTTCGGGACTTCAAGTTACCAATCGAGTTAGTCTGCACAATGAGTACCTTTATGGCATCGGTGAAGTTTCGAATTCCTGGCCAGAACAGGCGCTCATTGCGCAAGCGATTGCTGCACGCTCGTTTGCTTACAATCGTGTGTTCGATGATGAGGGTGCGCTCAAAAGTCGCATGGGATCGTGTGACTGTATGGTGTACGCGGACATTCGGGATCAAAACTACGTGGGCTATTCAAAGATAACCAGTAGTTTGGGTGAACGTTGGAAGGCTGCAGTTGATGCTACAACTCCAGATGCAGACACAGGCCTTGTCGTTATGAATAAGAATCAAGTTGTGCAAACTTTTTACGCGGCAGCAACTGGTGGGCATACGCAAAATAACGAGGATGTGTGGGGTGGAACTCCACGGAGTTTCTACCGAGGTATTGAAGATCCCTGGTCACTCATGCCCAGTGGAGCAACAACTGTAAGTACTTGGAGTCCAAGAATTCGATCCCAAGCAATGATTGCAAGTGCATTTGGTTTGCCAAACGTCGTGACTTTAGACCTGTCGGACCGATTCGCCTCAGGAGGCATTCGAAAAGCCATCGCAACTTCGCTTGATGGTAAGACCGCAACTCTCTCAGGTGAACAATTTCGGTCAAGAATCAAATCTGATCAGGGGGATACACTGCAGAGCACCTGGGTGTGGCGGGCACTTGTTGAAAGTGATGCAAGCAACTTGACTCTCGCCACGTGGTTGCTCAACGAGCGCAGTATTGGGTTCTCAAAATCCCCAGCATTGACGAGTAAAAATGTTGTTCTGGTGCAAAATCCACAATCGGCCAGTACTGCCACACTTGCTTTGGCTAGTGCATTAGCGGGGCGTACTGAATCGGCGTTGGTAGTAACGAAGCCCACTGGTGATGTGACAAGAATTACGAAGCTGATAGTAGAACGAGGGTTTGAATCCATAACAGTTGTTGGAAATATTGATCCTCTGCTTGCAACTGCATTGACGGCACTCAATCTGTCATTTGAAACGTATAAAGGGAAAGACGAATTTGAGCTTGCGGCCAACATTGCCAGCAGTCAGGCCAACGTGGATGGGTACATCATTGCTAACCCCGAAACGAGCGCAACCTTGCCACTTGCTGTCTCGCTGAGCATTAGCCAGGGTTGGCCACTCTTGTACTCATCATCAGCAATTCTTTCGACACACTCTCAGAAGGTTTTGGAAAGCCGCGTAGCTCCATCGATTGCAATTGGCAGTCAAGGCGTGCTTTCAGATATGGCATTGGCAACTTTGAGTGATGTAAAGCGACTGGACACGAGCGACCTTGCGCTTGCTTCGCAGATCGCGCTGAGGCTTTCATCCAAAGTTCATCGAGGCCTTGTCACAATTGATGGAGAATCGAATCCAGTCCGCTCTCTCACAGCACTCAGTCTGGGCTTCCCAGCAATGTATGCAGACAATCAATACGTCACTATCGGCCAAGAGTGGCTTCGCCGGCAAAGTCTCTTGAGCTTGATTCTAAACTTCTCAGCGGACAATGAGTTCGTCCAAATCATGCGTCGAGCGTAAGGGGTTTTGTGGAAGCGATACTCCTCGTTGGAGGATTGGGTACAAGGCTACATCCGTTGACACTCACGACTGCAAAACCTATGTTGCCACTTGGCAATACCCCGATCACTGAACACCAACTACGGCGCGCTGCAAGTATCGGTATTAAACGAGTTGTCTTGAGTACAAGTTATCTCAGTGATTCATTTCGAACGTATTTTGAAGACGGTTCTCGCTGGGGTTTGCAATTGATTTATGCAATCGAAGATGAACCCCTAGGAACTGCAGGTGCAATTCGACATGCGGCACGTTACCTCGAATCTCATGCTCCAGTTTTTATCTTTAACGGTGACGTCATATCGCACCATAGTCTGACAAGACAGTTGGAACTACATACCGAGCGAGAAGCAGATGTCACATTGCATTTACTGCCAGTCAACGATGTGCGGCCGTATGGGAAAGTTTCAATCACGAGTGACTTACGCATCACTGAATTCGTCGAAAAGCCACAATCCCAAACGGCTGTTGAAGGCGTGATAAATGCCGGTTGTTACATTTTTAATCCGCAAGTCATCGAAGACATTCCGGAAGGACGTCCTGTAAGTGTTGAACGGGAGATTTTTCCTAAACTGCTTTTACAAGATCGCACCTTGGTGGGACATCTTGAAGATTCTTATTGGCTTGATCTCGGCACACCTACTCGTTATCTCAAAGCAAACCTCGATCTGCTAAAAAGTAAGCAGTCTCAAATTGGCGAAGCAACAATTTCGAGCCCCGAGTTGATAGAGCATTCAGTCATTGGATTCAACGTCACAATCGGAGCGAATGTTTCCATTTCTAACTCGCTAATACTTGACGGGGTGAATATTGGTGAGAATTCACATATTTCTCACACAATTCTGGGGAACAATGTGAATGTTCATCCAAATACTCGGCTTGCCGGGGTTGTGGCTGGGGATAACCTCACATTAAGTGGCCAAACTTTTCCACAGTCGGACTCGATTTGCGCTATTGCGACTAGCGAGTTGTAGAGGCCTCCTTGACGTTATCGAATAACACGTGTGTAATTCGCCCGTGCCACTGACCGAGGTGGCCTTGAGGAGTCGTAGTGGCAGACGATATGGCGTCACCGTTGGGTGGCCTACCTTTTATCGATCCAGCCCTCGCGTGGCAAGAACGTGCACTTTGTGCCCAAACAGATCCTGAAGCTTTCTTCCCAGAAAAAGGCGGAAGCACACGCGAGGCAAAGAAGGTTTGTATGTCCTGTGAGGTTCGAGCGGAGTGTCTCGAATACGCATTAGCCAATGATGAAAGATTTGGAATTTGGGGTGGGCTATCTGAGCGTGAGCGTCGACGCCTGAAACGCATCAGCTAGTGTCTTTGAGAATACATCAAGAACCTAATTAGATAGACCTGTGACCGAAACTTCCCTTGACACATGGTGGCAAGAAGACGAAGCAGAATCTGCACCACCGATTCAAGTGCTGCATTTTGTGACTGCTGTAGTTGTCAGTCGAAATGGTGCCGAGTGGTTGCCGACCACACTCCGTTCAATACGAGAACAACATCGTGGCATCGATCAACTCATTGCTGCCGATGTGGCGAGTGAAGATGCATCAGTTACCCTTTTCGAAAACGCATCAGCGTCTTTTATTGCCCATTTGCCAGAAGGTGCAACACAGAGTGATGCCTTAAATGCAGCTCTCTCGCAGGTGCAAAGCGCGGA
>JAURLB010000153.1 GCA_030831445.1 Candidatus Nanopelagicales bacterium
AATTCTTCGCACCAGCCATAAAAGAACTTCGCGATAACCTTGAATCATTGCTTACTGGATATGAACTGAAGCGTTGGCAGTCCCAATCAGCTGGGTATCAGAAACTTGGCTTTAATCGAGCGGTTGCGGATAGAACTGCAGGATTACTCGATGACTATTCGGCATTTGATATTCAGGTGCTTGCGGATGAAGCGAAATTGGATTTCCAATTCGTTGCAACTACGTATTTCTTGGTAATGGACGCCTTCAATGGTGATCAGATACTGAGCATTATTACCTCGCTTGCACGAACCGATCGCTGGCAGACAATGGCACGTGCGGCACTTCGAGCCGATACCTATTCCGCAATTGCCAGGCTCACAAGGAATGTTCTCAAAGTAGGGGGCGATTCGCCAGAATCCAAACTGGTAACGTGGCGCGAACTACATAACCAATCGATATTTCGAGTCCAGCGCTTGATTGACGATGTTCTGACTCATGAGCAGGTTGATATTGCTTCGGTTTCTGTGGCTATGCGCGCATTGCGTGACTTGATTCGACTCACAAGCTAAGTTTCAAATTCTGCATTCCCTCTCACTTCTTCAGTTTTGCTAGAAAGCTTCTAAGTGATTTTCTAGATTCCCTCAGTGCTCATTGGAATTGCTGGCCTGAATCATTTATTGATGGATGACACCATTGAAGAAGTCTGGATTAACTCGCCCAGACACATCTTTGTGGCCAGAGAGGGCACGAATTATTCGATTGATATTTCGATTACGAGTGATGATGTTCAGTTGTGGGTCGAGCAGTTATTGAGACACAGCAACCGAAGGCTTGATTTGTCTCAGCCCTTTGTCGATGCGCAACTCGTTGATGGTTCTCGATTACATGTCGCAATCCCAGATATAACAAAGCAATTTTGGGCTGTAAATGTGAGGAAATTTCAGCGTTCGATTTCCCGCTTGATTGAACTTGAAGCACGCGGGGTACTCAATCAAGAAATTCGGTTGTTGCTAGAGGCCTGTGTATTGGATGGCCTCAATATCGTGATCAGTGGCGGAACTGGAAGTGGAAAAACAACCTTACTGAATTGTCTTTTGAATGAGGTCAATACTTCTGAGCGAATCATTACCTGTGAAGAAGTTTTTGAAATCTCTTTAGAGCAGCCAGATTCCGTTTCAATGCAAACCCGACCGGCGACCCTCGAAGGAAAAGGTGAGATCACGCTTCGTCATCTCATTCGAGAAGCACTCCGTATGCGACCCCAGAGGCTTGTCGTTGGGGAAGTGCGACAGGCAGAATCACTTGATTTGTTGCTTGCTCTTAATAGTGGTCATCCGGGTATGGCAACACTACATTCAAATTCAATTCATGAAAGTGTCTTGAAACTCTGCACTCTCCCTTTACTGGCAGGTCCAAATGTCACGGCCGAGTTTGTTTCTCAAACTGTGGCGGCATCTATTGATGTATTGATTCACGTTGTGCGACTCGCAGACGGCAAAAGACAAATTCAAGCCATCGGCGCACTTACCGGAAAACTCATTGATCAATTACCCGAAGTGATAACCCTCGTCGAGATGTGTGATGGCGAATGGAGAACCAATGCAGGGTGGCAGTTGAACAGACGTCGTGGACCTATTTTCGCCGATCAAATTTGGCGATCCGTTTTATGAGAGCATTAATTGGACTGCTCTTTGGATCAGGGCTATGGCTCGCTATTCAAAGTTTCTCAAGTCCTCGTCGCGCAAGGACTTTGAAGAAGAAACGCCACGTCTGGCCGACATTCATTGATGAAGTTGCTTCGGGCATTCAAGTAGGTATGTCACTACCTGAGGCTTTTTTTGAGGCACGAAGTACGCTACCAATTGATGAGAAGACATTGCTTGAGCGTGCCTACTATCAAGTGCAGCATGGAAGTGCTTTCACAGATGTAATCACTAAGTTGAGTGCCCGAATTCAATCAAAGGACTTTTCACGTATGGCGAACTTATTGTTGACGAGTAGTCAGCAAGGAATTCAGCAGTTACCTGAATTATTACATGACTTTGCTTTAGCAATCCGTCGAAACAATGAGCTGAACCAAGATGTTCAAGCAAAGTATCAAACCAACAAAATCGCAGCCCGCGTTGCAAGTGTTGCGCCGCTTTTCGTCTTGCTTTTCACAGCCACAAGAACAGAAGTTCGAGATATTTACTTGACGCACGAGGGGATGATGGTGTTAGTCATCATTGCGTTTGTGTCTATTGGAGGTTACGTGGCAATGACCAAGATTGCCTCACTTCCAGAAATGGAATTATGATGTTTCTCTTCGGGATGGCGGCCAGCTTGGGTCTGTATCTATGCATACTGAGTACTTTTGACATGAGCCGTCAGCGCTCAGAATTTCTACGATCAATACAAGGGAAATTGCTGTCTGAGAGTTTTGCCTATCAATGCAATGTTGCGATCATTGCAAGTGTGGGCTTCTCGCTTGTAGCCGGAATAGCCTTTCAGGAACTTGTACTCGCAGGAACAGTGATTGGATTCGTAGTTGGCTGGGTATTTGCACGGTCGCAAAGCAGAAAACTTGCCCGTGAAGGAACTCTGCAACTTTCACTCGCCACCGCAACCCTCGCAGAGGACTGCGCAATCTTGTCCACCACACACCTCGGGATCAGGCAAGCATTACTGATCTCGCTTCGTTCCAGTCATCCCGAACTACAACGGAGAGTCAAAATTCTCATGGAAGGCGAGAGTGCTCAAACGTTGCTTGCGAATCAGTTGAAGGAAATTGCGAATATTGAACGGGAGAATGCATTAGGGCGGTTTGCCCGAACACTTGCAATTGCAGTGGAGCGAGGTAACGCTCCAGACACAAGTCTCTTTCAACTTGCACATGACATTCGAACGCAGACTCGCCGCGAACTCATGCAATTGGCATCAAAAAAAGAAATCGCCATGATGGTACCTGTTGTCTTTGCTGTATTACCGAGCGTTACAGCGGTTGCACTTTTCCCAGCTATGAAATCACTCGAACACCTATAAGGAGAAATATGAAATCATTACGTCACAGACTGGCCTCCCAACGAGGTGACGTCCCAGGATGGGTACTTATCACAGTTATGACCGCGGGTTTGGTGGCAGCAATCTGGCTCATTGCCGATGATCAGCTCTCACAAGTGCTCTCACGTGCTATCTCAGATGTTTCGTAACAGCGTTGATTCTCAACGAGGATCAGCCGCTTTGGGATTTGCACTTGCGTTTCCATTAATTGCATTTATCTTTGTATCAGTTACTGATCTCGTCACAAGAGTCTTACAAAGAGAACTAGCTACCACAATCGCACGTCAGCAGCTACAACATGAGGTTCGTTTACCTGATACACATGACCTTGTTCAACAAGTAGAGAGCGCACTTTTGGCTCGGGACTTCGATATCGATCTCACAGCAACAATCAGTCAACGAAATCAGGCAAAGCTCATTGAACTGAAACTGAAGAGTGATGAGCCATTGTTTAGCTCTCGAGTATTCGGTGTGTATGAGCAATCGAATGAGTGAGCGCGGGAACGTATCGATTGAACTGGTATTTGGTTTCAGTGTATTTGTCTCGCTACTCATCCCGGCTGTAGTTGAATTCTCGGAAATCTCAAAAGCAAGTTTGAGACTGCAGAACTATCTTGCGGTTCTTGGAAGGAGTTGGAGTACTTCAGATTTGGGCGAAGCTGAAACGACACTCCAATCAATGAAATCCGCTCTCTCTCGAGGCGACGAATTTGCAATGGAGTATGAGTGTGAGCCAGAGTGCAATGTGCCAGAAGCCAGATTGACGATACGACTTTCACAGCGGATTAATTCTCTCGTGCTACCAAACATAAAGGTGAAAGGGAGTTTCGCACGTGACTACTATTCGCAATGAAGTGGGTTCGACACTTATTCTCGTCGTAGGTCTTCTCATGTTGAGTGTGAGTATTATCTTGATTGCTGTGAGTGCGGTCGATTACTTTCTGCGAAAACAAACACTTGCCGGGGCCCTTGATCGTACCTTGATGATTTCGGTTAATTCGTACGACTTTAGGCTGTATTTCGAAACTGGCGAATACCAAGACATTGCACTTGATAGAAACCTGATACTGAGCGAGTTTCCAAAATTACTTGAGCGAGAATTCTCAGGCGCAACGGTGCGAAATCTAGAGGTGACGAAAGACACTATTTCGGCAGTAGTGGGATTTCAATGGACGCCACGGTTCGCCCCGGGAGACATCGGTAGTAGTGAGATTACCCTAAGCGCGACCATCAGAACGCAACTCTTGAACTCAACTGCGTAGGCTTTACCTCTTATGTCTAACGAACTCAAGAGTCAACTTGAAGATTTGCAGAGAGCACTCAACACCATTAGTGCGGTCCTTGACGTCGAGCGCTTAAAACAAGAAATAGCTGAACTTGAAATCAAGGCAAGTGATCCGAACCTTTGGGATGACCAAGTGGCGGCACAGAAAATCACTTCCAAGCTTTCGATGGTGCAAAGCCAAGTACTGAAATTCGAACAGCTTTCCGTCAGACTTTCAGACGCGCTTGTTTTGCTCGAACTTGCACTGAGTGAATCGGATTCACATTCACTTACAGAGGTAGAGAGTGAAGTGCTTGCTCTTACGGGACTCATTCGCTCACTCGAAGTGCAGACGTTAATGAATGGCGAATTTGATGAGCGCGACGCTCTCGTGACTATCCGGGCAGAAGCGGGTGGCGTGGACGCTGCCGACTGGGCAAGCATGTTGCTTCGTATGTATTTGCGATATTGCGAACGCCATGACTGGAGCACTGAAATTTATGACACCTCATACGCGGAAGAAGCAGGAATCAAGTCGGTTACATTTCGAGTGAGTGCTCCGTACGCTTATGGAACACTCTCTGTTGAGCAAGGAACACATCGTTTAGTTCGTATTTCCCCCTTTGATTCGCAAAATCGTCGGCACACCTCTTTCGCTGGGGTAGAAGTTATTCCCGTTGTTGAGCAATCAGATGCAATTGAAATTTCTGATGATGAACTACGCGTAGATGTGTATCGATCATCTGGGCCTGGCGGACAAGGTGTGAACACAACAGATTCCGCAGTTCGAATTACACACATTCCCACCGGAATAGTTGTGGCATGTCAAAATGAGAGATCACAATTACAAAACAAGGCGACCGCGCTCGGTATCTTGCAGGCAAAATTGTTGGAGCGGCATCGGCATGAGGAGCAGGCGAAAATTGATGCCCTGAAAGGTGACAGTGCTGGGTCTTGGGGTGCTCAGATTCGTAACTATGTATTGCACCCGTATCAGATGGTGAAAGATGCACGAACCGAGCACGAAACGGGTAACACCTCAGCCGTACTCGATGGCGAGATTGATGAGTTCATTGAGGCGGGAATTCGTTGGCGTAAACAGTCATAATCCTGTTAGGAAAGTGGCATTTGTCATACTTTTGGGTGTGTTCAAGCCGACGTTATGGCCTGAAGCAACCCTAAAATCGCCTTCTTCCCCGAGCCATAGGTGAGACATTGATTCGTTTCGAAGCAGTTTCCAAGTTGTACAAGGGTGCTATGCGACCCGCTCTTGACGACGTGAGTGTTGACATTGAAAAAGGCGAGTTCGTCTTCCTCGTCGGTGCATCGGGTTCCGGTAAATCAACTTTCCTCCGATTGGTGCTTCGCGAAGAAAAACCAACTTCGGGGAATGTGTGGGTTGGCGGTAAAGATCTCACGCGATTGTCCAGCTGGAAAGTGCCGACACTTCGCCGTCAAATTGGTTGTGTCTTCCAAGATTTTCGCTTGTTACCAAATAGAACAGTCGCCGGGAATGTTGCATTTGCACTCGAGGTTATTGGAACAGCCGAAAAAGAAATTGAAAGCATTATTCCAAATGTATTGGAGCTTGTCGGTTTGGAAGGTAAAGAGGACAGATATCCCAATGAAATTTCAGGAGGCGAGCAGCAACGTGTAGCAATTGCTCGCGCATTCGTCAACAAACCCGCTGTGCTCATTGCCGATGAACCTACGGGTAATCTCGATCCAGAAACATCAATTGGAATTATGAAGTTACTCGATCGCATTAACAAGATTGGCACAACTGTCGTGATGGCAACACACGATGTTGCCATTGTCGATCAGATGCGCAAGCGCGTTATTGAAATTGATGGCGGTAAAGTCGTGCGCGATCAATCCCGGGGTGTCTATGGAATGGGCGCGTCATGAGATTTCGTTATCTGCTACGCGAAGTGATGACTGGACTCAGACGAAACATCACACTAACACTTGCCGTGATGATTACAGTTGCGGTTTCGCTCTCGCTCTTCGGATCAAGTTTGCTTGTTCGAGCACAAGTGCAGGAAATGAAAGATTTCTGGTACGACAAAGTTGAAGTATCAATATTTCTCTGCGGTGACATTAGCGATTCTCCGACGTGTGCGGGGGGAGCAATCAGTGAGGAAGAAAAAACCCAAATAAATGCGGATTTAGAAGCGCTCAAACCTTTAGTAGAAACAATTTATTTCGAAACACAAACCGAAGCTTTGAGCAGATTTAAAGAACAATTCAAGAACTCACCTTTGGCAGAAACCGCAACCATTGATCAAATGCCGGAATCTTTTAGGGTGAAACTCTCTGATCCAACTCAATACGCAGTGATTGCAGCAGCGTTTGCAGGGCGTCCAGGAATTGAAGATGTGGTAGATCAACGTCAAGCGCTTGATCGGCTATTTAGAGCCCTAGCAGGATTGCAGACGCTCGCCTTGGTCATTGCAGGGGTGATGTTGTTAGTGACTGCCCTACTGATTTCAAACACTATGCGTGTAGCGGCATTTTCGCGAAGGCGCGAAACATCAATTATGCGATTGGTTGGAGCAAGCAACTTCTCCATACAGTTGCCATTCATTATGGAAGCCGCAGTAGCTGCCCTCTTTGGCACCACGTTTGCAACTGGCGCCTTGGTGTTCGGAAAGATTTATCTGATTGACCAGAACCTCGCCACGACCTTTACCTTTACAACATTTATTGGCTGGGACGCGGTTATTTCAGTGATTCCATGGATGTTACTGGCAGGATTAGGGCTTGCAGTTGTGGCGGCAGGTCTGACACTACAAAGATACCTGAAGGTGTGATGATGCGAAAACTTCTAATCGTCCTTGCATTGTTTGGAATTATTGGTGGCACGTTGTATCCAGCAACGGCAACGGCTCCGAATAAAACTATTAAAGAGAAACTTGAAGAAGCAGGCGACGCAGTAGACCAAGCAAATGCTCAGGTAGCAAAGGCACTTCGTGACTACAATCAAGTTGCTGCTAAATTGAAGAAGGCAGAAGCAAATCTCTCTGCTGCCAAAGCAGCGCTATCGCGCGCGCAAAGCGCAGATCAGGTAGCCCAAAGTGAACTGGTTGCTGCAACGAATGCCACACAGCGTGCTCAAAACAAATTACAAATGACGCAAGTCACCCTTAATTCGGAAGAGGGCAAAGTAACGCTCTTGATAAAGGCCATGTATAGGCAAGGCCCAATGTCTGAACTCGCATTGATTATTGGTTCAGATTCACCATCAGATTTCACGTCCAGAATTGCTTCAATCCAATCTTGGTATCGAGACAAGAATGCGGAAATCAATTCGTTGATGAAGACCCGTGAGGATCTCACTCAGCTCACTGCAGAACTTCGAGCACTTGAGGCTAACCAAGAAGTGAAGAAGCAAATTGCTGAAGAAAAAGTTTTGACAGCCGCCGAAGCAACTGCAAAAGCAGAAGCAGCGCAGAAGGAAGTGAATCGACTCGTCAAGGCTCGCCAAGCAGTATTGAAGGAAGCCCAAAAGTATCAGGCTGAAACGAAACGTCGTTACAACAAACTGAAAAAAGAGCAAGATCGAATTCGTGATCTTGCCGATAAGAATTCAAATGTTGGAAATGACGCGAATGCCACAGGTAAATTACTGTGGCCAGTGAAGGGCGCACCAATCACCTCACATGCAGGCTGGCGAATTCATCCAATCTTTAAGTATCGTCGCTGTCATGCTGGCACAGACATTGGTGCTCCAACTGGACGGCCAATCCGCGTTGTTGATTCAGGAATTGTTGTGGGTCGTGGAGTTGCCACTGGTTACGGCAATTACATCATGGTTTCCCATGGCAAAGGAATGGTAAGTTTTTATTCGCATGTTTCTCGCTTCAATGCGAACAAGAATGACCGAATGGTGAAGGGCGAAACCGTTGCTTTTGTGGGAATGACCGGATGGTCAACCGGACCGCATCTGCATCTTGAAATCCGACTCACTGGTCAAACATGGGAGCCAATGGGCTGGTACGGAAGGCCAATGCGCAAGGTTTGTTAAACCTGCAGGTTTCTGCACTACTCTCAACCCATTATGGCAAAAGAAACCGGACGACAAATTGTTGCCCAAAAT
>JAURLB010000154.1 GCA_030831445.1 Candidatus Nanopelagicales bacterium
AGTGATGCTGAAGAAATCAGCAACCAGTGGGCCATCATAGGCAATGCCCATGACACTCTCATCGGTCAATCAATTTTTGAAGAACTTCCTGATTACCAAAGTGAAACTGCTGAGTTCATCTCCGCAGTGAAAAGCCGGGCCCTCGAAACTGAGGCCGAAGCAAAATCAACAAGTGAAGAATTCGCTGCTGCGAGAACCGCTCTCACGCAAGCAAATACAGAGGCCGAGCGCTTTGATAAAGCTCAACAACGAGACTTGCTGAAAAAAGAACAGGCCAGCCAAGCAAAATCTGTTGAGAAGGCAACGAAATCTGTAGCGGAACACAAAATTGCTTCCCCCATCGCTGACTCAATTTCTACTCGAACATCTCTGACCACCAAAATCACTGAACTCGAGCAGAAGGTAAAAGTAGCACGCACATCAGCGGGCAGCCTTGCCGGAAAAATCAAGATCACGTCTGAGCAACTCAAGAAGTTTATCAATGCAATACCTGCCGCTTCACCAAGTGTTCTCTCCAGTGAATATGCAAAAGTAGAACAGTTCATATCGAGTGCCGCAAACAAGTTCGATGACCTCGCGGTCCTCACTACAGAAGTTGAAACTCTTGACTCATCGCGAGTCGAACTCACGGCCGCGCAACTGACCACATCAACTGAGATTGAGACCATCCGCAAAGACCTTGCTGCAAAAAAGAAAGAGCTAGAGGCATCCCACAAGGCAACTCGCGAACTCACGCCTGTCAGCCGTGAAGTGGAGAAACTTGATGAATTGCTTGAGAAGGCGGACGAATCCGAAGCAACTGCAGATCTAGAAAAATCCACCAAGTTGGTGAATAAGCAGCGACTCGCTTTCGAGAAATTAGTGGACGACCTTAAGAGTGCGCAGGAGAAGCGCACCAAGCAATTAGCTGGCGAACTTGCAGACAATCTTGACCTGGGCGACGAATGTCCTGTGTGTGGTTCAACAGAACACCCCAAAAAGGCAAAAAAGGCAGCCGGCAGTGTCGACATTGATGCGCTCTCAGATAAACGCGACAACCAATACGAACTTCTAAAAGATGCTGAACAAGATGTCAAAGATGCACAGAAAAGCTTAAAAGAGGCCCAGGCAGCCAGAACAAAGTTGCCCTCATTAACCGACCAGAAGACTCTTCGCAAACGTTTTGCCGAACTCTCTGCATTGAGCGATGCAAGCGATGACCTAAAAGATGAACACGACGAACTCGTAGCCCTCGAAAGTGAATCTCTCTCCGCTCTCAATGAAGTCAAAGTTAAGGTAACTGAAATCTCCACTTCATTGAAGGCTTCGAAGAAGAGATTCGACGCTCTAACTAAAGACACAATAGCGATAGGCACCGCCAAGCAAGTGGAAGACGCGAGTGATTTGCTCAGTCAAATAGCCGATATTCTTGCCGACCTAGACGAGTCCATCACTGAAACTGCAGAGAAACAAGGCCAACTCAACCGAGTGACAGAAGATGTCAAGAAGGCAATAGAGAAGACAGATTTTACTAACGAGAAAGCTGTTCATGCCGCGTTGCTACAAAACAACGAACTTAGTGACAGCGAAGACCTCATTTTGAAGGCGACCGAACGCTCAACTTTAATTGGTCAGCTCACGGCCGCTGTCGGGGATTCACCACTTCCGATGATGCGTCCGGACCTAGCCGATCTTGATGAGAAGGTGAGTCGAGCAACGAGTGCAAATGATGCGGCACAGACTCGAAACGGCACGGTGCAAACTGAACTGCATAACATCACTCGGGCCCACAAAGCAATCTCAACAATTGGGCCGGCATTTGAGGAAAAGCGTAAGCAAGTGCTAGCAGCACAAACATTGGCCACCATCTTCAAAGACGGAACCAACACAGCTTCTGGTCGTCAGCTAGACCTTGAAACATGGGTACTGCGTACGTTGTTTGAAGAAGTCTGCTTGGTTGCAAACGGTCAAATGCAAAAGCTCAGCAACAACCGCTACACCTTGACTCTTGAACAGGAAGAAGGCGGTGTAACCAAGAAGCGCGGCGGTGGACTTGATATATATGTACTCGATGCCCAAACCGGCCTCACCCGACCTGTGCAAACAATGTCAGGAGGCGAACAATTCATTGCCTCGCTCTCATTGGCTCTTGCACTTGCCGAAGTTGTGCAACGACACGCCGGTGGCATTGAAGTTCCCTGCCTATTCATTGACGAAGGTTTCGGTGGTCTCGACCTAGAGACTCTCGACCTCGCCATCGCTGTGCTGCACGACATTCAAGCGACTGGCCGATCCGTAGGCGTGATTACACACGTGGAAACCATGCAGCAGCAACTTCCAATCGGGATTCAAATCACCAAGGGACACAACGGCAGCACTCTTGAAGTTCTTGCCTCATAAAACTGAACAACATTGTTTGAGTAGAAATGGAGTTGGAGAGTTTAATTCCTGTATCAGAAGTCAAACTCAACGCCATTAGCAAGCCGTAGCTCTTCAGCAGTGGAATCTGGTTCAAACAAATTGCCATCAGCCATTCAAGTTGATCTACTGAGTTGTCTACTTTTCGATATTCATGGGTGCCACTTTCTTTTCTCATGATGCACATCAGTAGTTTGTTTATTGTGCTAATTCATGTAGCCAATTCGCTACGTTTGGCTCAATATTTTTGGGATAGTGCTAGCAATGATTTGCTCAGTCCATATTTGAAGGTACGCAGATGGGAGTTGCAGTGCCTAGTTGGTGCGAACCCGTCGGATACACGTGGCAGTACATGAATAAAGACGGCGGCCCCGACCGCCGATACAACGACAACCAACAAATCCCTCACTACAAAGTTTGGGAACTGGATTTCACTTTCTCAGGAGGGAGAATTGACACCGCATTTGCGGATAAGACCTTCTTGATCGTTTTATAAGTTGTCTTGAGACTTTCCGTGAAATTGAAAGGAACCTAAAACGTCACAGTGACGGCCACTGAAGATGGAACAAAATCAGTTTCAGTTAAAGAACGCCTTTCCATCAAGTGATACAACCAGTCCAACATCAGCACAGGAAGGTTTCTCAACAAAACTATCAGCCAGAAGGGCACAAGCTTTTTTCGTCGTAGCATCAACACAATGAGACTCCCCTCGCTACGTACATTCGCCGTAATTGCCTTGCTAGCCAGTGTTATGCCAGCTTCTGTCGCAAATGCCACACATGTATCAGCTACTACAAAACAATCACTTCGCGTAACTGCAATTAGCGACCATTGCATCGATGAATTCGATGAAGAGGAAACTATTTATATCAACGAAGGTGACGCAGTTTGCAAAATCACAGTTCAAGTGAGGGGCAGAGGAAAGACAAAAAGCAAGATCATGCTGCAAAACTATGATGATGATGAAGGGTGGATTAATGCTGGATACAAGGTTCTTACAACAAATGCCTCCGGAAAAGCAACCTTCACATTAGTTACCGTATTCCCTGATCAACCAGGTGATGATTGCTACTACTCCGACAGTTACACACATCGTTTCGCCATTGCACGTTCTGGTCAATTCAAAGCATTCAAATCCGCCACCTTTGAGGTCGAGTACAGCTCGAGCGATACAAATGCGGCATGTAGCTCCGAGGAATAACTGATGCGGCGTTTCCTAGCGGCATGCTTAATCATCCTTGCGGCATGTTCAAGCGCCACATCGTCACCTCCAACAACGACA
>JAURLB010000017.1 GCA_030831445.1 Candidatus Nanopelagicales bacterium
CATTTTTCCAATAACCTTTGAAGAGGTGTGGGCCCTTTATAAGTACTTCGCCATCGTCTCCGATACCAAGAGTGACGCCAGGTATTGCTCGACCAACTGAACCAACTTTCAACATTGTTGGACGATTTACAGTGGAAGCTGACGATGTTTCTGTTAAGCCGTAACCTTCAAGAATTGTTAGACCAATTCCTCGGAAGAAATGGCCTAAACGCTCACCCAGTGCAGCACCACCAGATACCGACCACTTGACGTTACCGCCCATTGCATTTCGCAATTTCTTATAGACAAGTTTGTCAAAGACTCCATGCTTCAGTTTTAAGCCAAGTGGAACTTTGCCACTTGCAAGCGCGCGCGAATAAGCGATTGCCACGTCCGCCGCTTGATTGAAGATCTTTTCTTTACCGTCGGTTGTCGCTTTTTGTTGCGCAGAATTGAAAACTTTTTCAAATACTCGGGGTACTGCCAGGAGGAAATTTGGCTTGAAGACCGCGAGGTCCGCTACGAGATTCTTAATGTCTGGAGCGAATGCAACTTTCAGTCCAGTCTCGACCATCGCAATCTGAATGATACGTCCAAAAACGTGTGCAAGGGGAAGGAAAAGTAGGGTGGAAGTTGATCGGTCACCAAAAACTTCAGGTACAGCAGTGGTGACATTGCGCACCAAGAATAAGAAGTTTCCGTGCGTTACAACACATCCCTTCGGTCTGCCGGTAGTGCCGGATGTGTAGATGATTGTTGCGATGTCTTCAGGGGTTACTTTTGCTCGCCGAGCATCGATATCTGCATCGGAAATCCAATTTCCACTGGACTTCAGCTCGTCAATTGCATTTCTATCAATTCCCCACGTGTGTTTCAAACTTGGCATTGCGCTTCTGAGTTCATTGACCATATTCCAATGACTCTCGGCTTCAACAACGATTGCAACTGCTTCTGAGTCATTCACGATCCATTGCAATTGTTCATGGCTTGAGGTTTCGTAAACGGGCACCGTGACCGCACCCGCATACCAGATTGCATAATCAAGTAGCGTCCACTCGTAACGAGTGCGCGACATCAATGCAACTCTGTCACCCGGTTCGATACCAGCCGACTGCAGGCCTTTGGCAACTGCTCGAACTTCTTGTAAAAACTGCGCTGAGGTGAGATCAATCCATTGAGATTCGACTCTGTTCACGATGGCGACTGAGTTTGCTTGCTTTTGAGCGTGAACGAGTAAGGCATCTGTCAGACTGCCTGAAACTGGATAGAGCTCAAGTTGCGGTTCGGTGTATTGCTGCACGAAGGCCTCCCGGGTTGTTTGGCAGAACATAGCCAACGGTTGTCGTTTGTGCCATGAGTGGGCCAAATTTTCATTTACCGGCAAGTAGCCTAAGTGGGAGGAGGAAATTACAGTTGGGCTATGGCTCGCCAAACCCTCCTTCTCCATAGCCCTGTTGCCAACGTGTTGGCGGTCCTAGCGGACGTTGAGAACTATCCATCATGGATGGATGGAGTGCGGGAGATGAAGGTCGCGAATACGGACGCTCTCGGTCGCGCAGAGCAAGTCGTGATGTCACTTGAAGGCATGGGGTTTAAAGATACCCTCACATTGCACTACCAATGGGGAGATGACCACGTCTCGTGGGACTTGTTGAGTGCAACTCTCGTAACCAAGCTCCACGGCATGTTCAACCTTCAATCCGAAAGTGGTGGAACGCTTGTGGATTATGAATTAGATGCTGATGTGAACGTTGCACTTCCTAACTTCATGAAACAAGCAGGGATCGCAAATATTGTGAAAGCGACAATGCAAAATTTAAAGGCACGCTGTGAACAGTGAGACAAGCACTGCCTGGTGGCTCTCGAGTGGGCCGCCACAGCCAACTCGACCTGAGGTCAACGAATCACAATCGTCAGAGAGTGGTTTTGTATTGACCCCTGAAGTCGTCCAAACTGGATTGAATATTGCATCGGGATTTGCCGAGACGTTCACAAAAATGTTTTCGCAAAACCCTGGTCAAGTGATCCACGATGTGAGTGTGTGTGGGGTTTGTCCAGTTTGTGTAACTGTTCAAGATCTCAAAAAACGAGATCCTGAACTCGCTTCATTAATAGAAGGTGCACTCGGCGGTGTCACACACAGCTATGAAAGGTTGAAGGGTCGACTTCCGGAACTGCTAGAACCAGTAACGAAACTCATTGTTGATTCGCTCGTTCAGTCAATGGTGAAGGGGCGATTTTCATGACGCAACATATCGGCGTTGACCTAGGTGGCACAAAAATCGCAGCTGGGCTCGTTTCTGAATCTGGCGAAGTGATCGCTTCCCTGAAAGTCGATACACCTCGAACATCCGCTGCTGACGTGATTGCTGCATTAGTTAAAGTCATTTCCCCGCTCAAAGCCCAAGTTCCAAGCGCAAATGTCTGCGTTGCGATTCCAGGTTTTGTTGCCAAAGACAACGCAGAAGTGTTGATCACGCCAAATCTTCCGCTACGAAACATCAATTTACGGCACGAACTCGCTCGCACAATAGATGGAAACATCATCATCGAAAACGATGCGAATGCCGCGGCGTGGGGTGAGTATCTTTTTGGTGCAGCTCAAGGTTATGAGAATGTCGTGATGTTAACAGTAGGTACCGGACTTGGTGGCGGCATCATCATTCATTCGAAGTTGTATCGCGGAAGTTTCGGGATTGCTGCCGAAGTTGGACACATGACAATTTCCTCAGACGGGTTGTTGTGTGGCTGCGGATTACACGGATGTTGGGAGCAATACGCAAGTGGTAGTGCACTCGTTCGCACTGCGCGTGAATTAGCCGGAGCAACTCCAGAGGCGGCAGCGGTTTTATTGTCTCTCGGTGACGGAAGTGTTGAAGGAATTCAGGGGCAGCACATAACGAAAGCAGCATTGATTGGTTGCGACGTAGCGGTTCGTTCGTATCAGGAATTGGGCAAATGGTTGGGGCAGGGGATTGCCAATCTTGCTGCACTCTTGGACCCAGATGTTTTCGTACTGGGCGGTGGTGTAGCTGATGCTGGAGATGCATTGCTTGAACCCGTCATCGATTCCCTCTCGTCGCATTTGACAGCAAAGAATTTTCGCAGTGTCCCTGAGGTGCGAGTAGCCACACTTGGCAATGATGCAGGTATGGTTGGCGCATCTGCATTGGCGAGAGGTTGAAGTGGCCTACTGGATTTTAAAAATCGTCTTTCTTGGACCGATTATTCGACTCCTTTACCGTCCAAAAATCATCGGGAAACACAATATTCCTCGTCGTGGCGCAGCGATACTTGCATCGAATCATCAGTCGTTTTCAGACTCGATATTTCTACCTCTTGCGGTACCACGAAAGATTACCTTTCTGGCCAAGAGTGAATATTTCACGGGGAAAGGCATTAAGGGATTTTTTACCAAAATGTTCTTTGCGGGAGTCGGTCAAGTTCCAATAGATCGAAGTGGTGGTCGCGCATCTGAAGCGGCTGTGTCCACAGCAGTAGAGATCTTGAAATCAGGCAAACTTCTTGGAATCTACCCGGAGGGAACCAGATCTCCCGATGGGCGACTTTATCGAGGAAGAACCGGAATTATTCGCATCGCCCTCGAAGCGAATGTCCCCATCATTCCGGTCGCACTTCAAGGTACTTTTGATATTCAGCCTCCTGGAACAATCATTCCGAAAATCAAACGAGTCACAATAACTTTCGGCGAACCTCTGTACTTGGAAGATTTTCAAGGCAAAGAGAAGGATTTGGGCGCACTTCGCGAAGCGACAAATCTGGTGATGCAACGCTTGCAGTCACTCGGCGGGCAAACGTATGTTGATATTTATGCAACAAAAGCGAAAGAAGCAATTCAAAGCCAAGTGTCGGAAGATTTGGAATCCGACATTAGTGAATGATGCTTTGACCTAAAGGTTGCCCAATCTCTGAGAGCAATTCTTCAAACCAAGGATTTGCTTTCACGCTGAATGACTTACCGCCCTTGATGCGCTCAAATTCAATTGCTCGAAGTTCCCGCGATCTATCCTCGTCATGCCCCACAAGACCACTGACTCCGGCGAGTGCCGAATCTACTGCTACCTCGACACAGTCGCGAATGAGTTTGAGATCTGTTTCATTAGCTCGAGCCGAACGTGCGAAGTAGCCACTTTTTTGTACGAGCACCTTCTCTGCGCCAATCATGGGTCCGAATTGTTTTCCGAACCAATTACCTGGATTGATTAAGTCAATCTTGACGTGTCCAAATGCATCACGTGGAACTTCCTCACCATTCGCAATCATCTCTTCGACAATTGCGTCGACCCCTGCTCCCTCTGAAAGAAAGATGTTTACATTGCCTTGCGTTGCAAGAATTGTTCGTAGTCGATCTGCTTCACTTTGAAGATCTACGCTCAATTCGGGAACATACACAGCGTGAATATCTCGACGAAGTTGTGGAACGCCGAATTCTTCCAACCATTGAAAATCGCTCAGCATTTTTCGATACGCAAGCGCGGTCGCTGCAGTGAGCCATCCTGAATGCCTTCCCATCACTTCGTGAATAACGAGCATGTGTGGGTTCGACGAATGCTCAGAAACCACATTGGTGAAGAAACGTGCTCCTTCTTCTGCTGCTGTCCATGCACCGAGACTTTGCGCAATCGGAACGATGTCGTTATCAATCGTCTTTGGAAGTCCAACCACTGTCAGCGGGTAGTTGTTCTGCTGTAAGAATGCTGCAAGATCTGCCGCTGCTGTGTTGGTGTCATCACCGCCGATAGTGTGCAACACATCAACTCCATCAGCGACAAGTTGATCAGCCGCGACTTGTTGGGGATCTTCGCCTTCTTTTACAAGTCCGCGTTTCACACAGTCAGCAATGTTGGTTAGTTTGACACGAGAGTTATTGATTGGACTTCCACCGAACGTGTGTAACAAATGCGCTTTGGCCCTTACCTCTGGAGTGACAAGCATGCTCTCGCCTCGTAACAAACCGGCATATCCGCCGTAATAAGCGATAATCTCAATTTCAGGTGCAAGTTCTGTATAACGCTCAATCAAACCGCCAACTGCAGATGAGAGACATGGCGCAAGACCACCAGCTGTGAGAAGTGCAACTTTCTTGACAGTCATAACTTCCTTTCCAAGGGCTAACGCTAATAATGCAGATGAGGTTCTGAGCAATGCGGTGAAGATAAAACCTTAGGTAGGCTAGGCAAGTGAATCCTCTTTCATATTCAGGATGGGCCGACGTTCCGGCCGCTCAGCAGCCTGAGTGGCCCGATATGTTGCTTCGAGATGAAGCGATTTTGAAACTTGCGAAAGTTCCACCACTTGTCTTTGCCGGGGAATGCGACACCCTCACCGAGCGACTTGCCGATGTTGCTGAAGGAAAATCGTTCGTGCTTATGGGCGGGGACTGTGCCGAAACTTTTGTGGCGAACACTGCGGATTCGATAAAAGCTCGACTTCAAACAGTCCTCCAAATGGCGATCGTGCTGACATATGGGGCTAGCGTGCCGGTCGTCAAGGTTGGACGAATGGCAGGGCAATATTTCAAGCCTCGATCAAATGCCACAGAGACTAGAGATGGGGTGACTCTTCCTTCGTACAAGGGTGATGGTGTCAACGATCTTGAATTTGATCTCAATGCACGGACACCAAATCCGATGCGACTGCTTGACGCATACCACGCCTCTTGCTCCACATTGAATTTGGTGCGGGCATTTACTCAAGGCGGATTTGCGGATTTGCGGATGGTTCATTCATGGAATCAAAGTTTTGTTCTAGATTCCACGGTTGGACAACATTACGAGCAAGTTGCACGTGAGATAGACAGAGCACTTTCGTTTGTGTCAGCAACTGGGAGAGATCCAGAAGAGTTTCGAAGAACAGAGTTTTTTGCGGCACATGAAGCGCTTGTATTGGATTATGAGAAGCCATTGGTGCGTATAGATTCGCGAACTGGTTTGCCGTATGCGGTCTCAGGTCACTTTGTGTGGGTCGGCGATAGAACCAGACAGTTAGATGGTGCCCATATTGATTTTGCCTCGAAAATACAAAATCCAATTGGAGTGAAACTCGGTCCGAGTACAAAAGTTGAGGATGTCTTAGCCCTTGCGCGAAAACTTAATCCACAGAAGATTCCTGGGCGATTGACATTCATCACACGTATGGGTCACACCAAAGTTCGCGAAGTGCTACCACCGCTCATCGATGCAATCAATAAGGCAGGAGAAGTTGTTCTGTGGTGTTGCGACCCAATGCATGGAAACACTCGAGAAACGTCTACTGGGTATAAAACGAGGGTATACGACGAAGTTTTTGATGAAGTGAAAGGTTTCTTCGAAGTGCACCATAAGCTTGGAACTCATCCAGGGGGATTGCATATAGAACTCACAGGTGATGATGTTGTGGAGTGCATTGGTGGGGTGAGTGGCCTCAATGAAGCTGATTTAGTAGGTCGATACGAGACTGCATGTGATCCAAGGTTGAATCGAGAGCAATCACTCGAACTTGCATTTCACGTTGCAGAACTTCTGCTCAAGAGAACGCAATCTTGATAGAAACCGCAACAGTTCAAGCGGGGTTCATCCACTGCCGGTTTGTTGTTGATTCGGATATTTCAGGTGTAACACGCAACGGGAAAGCCACCCGAGGCTGTGTCGTTGAATTACAAGTAGTGTCAAAAGATAAGCG
>JAURLB010000155.1 GCA_030831445.1 Candidatus Nanopelagicales bacterium
GCTTTGGCAAATCAGTATGCAGGTGGCGTGTATGCAACAAACCTGCAACGAGAAAACATTCTTGGAATCCAACCGGTTTCCAATCTGTCGGAGTTGCCAGTTGGGGAAATTGATCTTGCGTTCTTTTGCACCCCAGCAAGTTCAAACGAAGCGTTGTTGAAGCAATGTGCACAATTAGGAATATCGAGCGCATTCATTGCCAGTGCCGGATATCGGGAATCTGGGGAATCTGGTGAAGTTGCAGAAGCATCGCTTCTCTCACTTGCGAACTCACTTGGGATGCTGATTGCCGGTCCAAACGGTCAGGGCGTTGTCAGCACACCCGCATCTCTTTGTCTGCAGATCGTTGCGCCTTACCCACCTAAGGGGGGCATATCAGTAGCTTCGCAAAGCGGCAATTTTGTCTCAAGCTTTTTGAACTACTCACGACAATCGGGTGTTGGAATTTCACGTGCTATTTCGGCAGGCAATGCGACGCAGATCAGCGTCGAAAACTTCTTGGATTTCTTCGCGACTGATGTAGAGACCAAAGTTGCCCTTACCTACATCGAAAACGTCGGCGATGGTGTGTCTCTGTTGAATGCAATGAGAAACATCACGGCTGTGAAGCCTCTTGTTGTTTTGAAAGGTGGCGCAACAGCTGCAGGTTCCAAGGCTGCACAAAGCCACACTGGCGCCATGGCTAGTAATGATCGAGTGTTTCTTGGTGCAACACGATCTTCAGGCGCGATCAAAGTTTCTTCAGTAGAAGAAGCCTTTGACACGGCTGCAACATTTGCAACACAGCCTCTTCCTCGAGGTAAACGCGTTGCCGTTCTCACAACCGTGGGTGGTTGGGGAGTGGTAACTGCTGATGCCATCGCTCGAGATGGCGTACTCGACCTTGTTGATTTGTCCGACGACCTGATGTCGAAGCTTTCCGATCTTCTACCACCTCGCTGGAGTCGCAATAATCCAATCGATTGTGCTGGGGGAGAAACGCGCGACACCGTCACCGAAATCATGGACATAGTTGCAGCACACGATTCCATTGATTCTCTTATTTTCCTGGGCATCGGTATTCAGAGCAACCAAGCAAAGATGATGCGATCTGGCGGCTTCTTCCCAGATCATGGTCTGGAACGTATTGTTTCATATCACGAGAAACAAGATGAACGTTACGCGCTTACCGCTCGAGAGGTTTCACGTAAATACGACAAACCGATTCTCATCGCCACAGAACTTGCTGTGGCCGATCCCGAAAATGCTGGTCCTGCGGCTGTGCGCGAATCAGGTGCGTATTGCTATCCAACGGGAGCACGTGCTGCTACGAGTCTTGCTCATCTTTACGAGTATGCAAAGTATCGAGGAATCGCACAATGAACCAACATGACGATTCGAACAGCATCCAACGTGCACGTAAGAAAGTAAAAGTTGGTTCTGCTCGTGTCGTTAGCTCACTGCTGGCATCTGTCACCTTGGTAGGTGCGGTATCTCTTGGTGTTTCATGGAAGCTGGTTGATGGAATTGCACAATCAGTGACCCCAATCGCAAGCAGTACGGAATTGAAATCCATTTCTGCACCGATCATTAATGCACGCCGCAATCCGCAAACACTCTCTCAAGATGTTCGATTCAGATCGTTGCGTTCACAATTGACTGCTTTGGGGAAACGTCTTCCAACTGATTCTTGTCTCATCGTTGATATTGAAGGCAAGCGCCTTACCAGTATCAACGTAGATGTGCCCTTGCTGCCTGCGAGCAATATGAAACTCGTTGTAGCAATGGTTGCTCTCGACGTGCTTACTCCTGAGTTCGTTTTCAGCACTTCTTTGGTTGGCAAAGTCAACGGAGATGCAATTGAAGGCGATGCGTACTTAATCGGTGGGGGAGACCCGCTTCTTGTCACCGGAAACTATCCATCAACCGAGCCCTACCCGACGTTTAATTTCACACGTTTGGAAAACCTCTTTGATGCGCTTCGCTCGCAAGGCATCGCACAACTGAGAGGTGCGATCGTTGGAGACGAGTCTCGTTACGACGCTGAACGATTCTCGCCATCGTTAGGGCTTGGCATCAAAGGCACAGAGGTCGGACCACTTGGAGCACTGATGGTTAACGATGGTGCCATTACCGGTAATCCAATTAAGCCCGACAATCCTGCACTCGGCGCAGCAACCGAGTTAACGAATACGTTGCAGAACAATGGAATCTCCGTATCAGGAGCACCAAAGGTGGGATCCGCTCCGAAAGATCTTTCTGTGATTGCCAAGATTGACTCGATGCCGCTAAGAGACATCGTTGCCGAAATGTTGACCAATAGCGACAACAACACAGCGGAGTTGCTCGTTAAGGAACTTGGTTTTGCAACAACTGGCGTCGGATCTCGCGAGGCGGGTTTGGAAGTGATGAAAGCCAAGTTGGTGGAATGGGGCATTCCATTAGATGCGCTCGCATTCGTAGATGGATCAGGTCTTGATCGTGGCAATCGACTTACGTGCAGTGCTCTCAGTGCACTGCTTGCCAGGGACGGAGGGTTTGGCCCAGCCGGACTTGGTTTGGCAATCGCCGGACAAACGGGAACACTTCGCGATGTGCTCGGAGATTCTCTTGGTGCTGGGAAGCTTCGCGGCAAGACAGGGACCCTGACTGGTGCCAAATCATTGTCCGGTTTTGTTCCTTATGCAGCCGATCAGGCTTCATCGTTCTCGCTCATCATCAATGGCGCGAATGCCTCAAATCAGACCACGTATAGACCTATTTGGAATGCCCTTTCCGATGCCCTAGGCGGGTTTTCAGGAAGCCCGTCTGCGAGCGAGTTAGCGCCAAAATAGGCCTCGTGCTGGTTGAATGAATGGGTGCTTTCGTTCACATCTGGATCGACACTCACCGAGTTGGTTGAGCTTGTTCGCGCGTACGCGAAACAAGAGACCATCGGCGAGCTTCGTGGCACTGGACGCTGGCTGGCGTGGGGTGCAGTCGGTGGTATTTCCATACTGATCGGGCTCTTGTTCACGTTGGTCGGCGTGCTCCGACTCTTGCAGTCAACAGTTTTCGAAGGATCAACTGCATTTAGTTGGGTTCCATATTTCATCGTTCTTGGATTGACCATTGCACTGATTGCTTTTTCGCAGTCTCGAATTCGCAAGCCATTCCTCACTAGTGGTGAGGGCTAAGCATGACGGAACAGCAGCCAAAGATCACACGCGACGACCTTGAACAAAAGTTCAAATCGCTTCAAGATGACATTCAAGGTGTGACCGATCGCAACAAAACTTCCATTGCTACATATGCAGCAATTGCTGGTGGGGTGGTTGTGATTATCGCTTACGCACTTGGACGGAGAAGCGGTAGAAAGCGTCGCAGTGTTCTCGAAATCCGACAGTAAAAATCAAAGCACTCAAGCGACCACTTCGCTTCGTGATTCGTTGTGGTGGATTCCGGTTCTTTGGCGTGCGTTTAAGTGGTTACGCGAACGCGACCGGAAGGAAGAGGTCACCACCATTCGCATCCGCAAGGATGAAGAAGTCATCATCCGCAAGAAGGAATCGCCACTATGAGTATCCGCACATTTCAGTTTGGCGAACGTGTTCTGATTATTGACAGCAAGAAACGTCGATACCTCGCAACTCTCTCCGAGAAGGGAGAGTTTCATAGTCACTCTGGCGTCATTGCACACGCACAGATTGTTGGTCTTGAAGAAGGTGCGCTGATCGCAAATTCAAAGGGGTCCAGCTATTCAATCTTGCGACCAACATTGGAAGACTTCGTTCTTGAAATGCCACGTGGCGCGCAAGTCATCTATCCCAAGGATCTCGCCCCAATTTGCATGATTGCCGACATCGGACCAGGGATGCGTGTGTTCGAAACAGGTGTAGGAAGTGGTGCTCTTTCAATGACCATGTTGCGTTACGGAGCGCACATCACGGGTTACGAATTGAGAGAAGATTTTGCTAATCGTGCGAAGTCAAATGTTCGTTCGTTCTTGGGCGAAGCTGCCCTTGATCGTTACGACGTGCAGATTCGAGATGCATACGAAGGCATCGATGGTCGAGACTTCGATCGGGTGGTTCTAGACCTACCTGAACCATGGAATGTTGTTCCACACGCCGAGAAGGTGTTGCGAAAAGGTGGATTACTCGTTGCTTACACGCCAAGTATCACCCAGGCTGTGCAAGTGAGGCAGTGCTTCGGAAATTACTGGATCGAAGCACGCACGATGGAAGTGCTACATCGCACATGGCACATCGAGGGAATGGCCGTCAGACCAGACCACAGAATGGTCGCACACACCGCATTTCTTACTGTTGCGCGTTATATCGGCGATAACGCCGTGTCAATGGAGCAAGCGAGCGATTAAGGCTCGATGAAGATGCATTCGCCGGGGCATTCCTCGGCGGATTCAATAACAGCGTCCATCAACTTGTCTTCAAAGTTTGCCATACCTTCTGCGCCCTGAGGGTTGCCCTTGGCAGTTGCGAAGATCTTGTCCTTTTCGCGAACGTAAGCGAGACCGTCATCGAGCAACGTGAACACATCTGGTGCGATTTCTTCACAAAGTCCGTCTCCGGTGCAGAGATCTTGATCAATCCAGACCTTCATGTCATGTACTCCTTATTTGATGCTTTAAACGACATCTAGACACTACATCAGTAGGTGCGCCAGACAGTATTCAACC
>JAURLB010000156.1 GCA_030831445.1 Candidatus Nanopelagicales bacterium
CCGCCTAAAACCGAATCTCCCGTGTCACTCAATAGAACTTTTCCTTGTTTTGGATCGTCGGCAAAAGCGATTGCATCGTTAACCGCCATATTTTCAAGAACCATGAAATGTTCGCGTTTTGACCATGCGTGATTCGCTAGCTCAACCGCAATTTCCTGTGCTGCAATTTGATTATTGTCAGTGACCACTACCACCGACCATCCAGCTTCGTTTACATCAAGCCACGGCTGCATTGGAAATAGCGAAATGGACAGTGCTTTACCTTCGTCCTCAAATCGTCGAGCAAGATCAAACCACTCTTTCATCGGGCCGCTTGCAGTGAGAAACTGCTCTTGATGAGTGATCATCGGAATTTTTCTCCAGGCCATTGTCGGAGAGATCTTTTTGGAGAAGGTTTCCAAAGCAATTTTCGTCAGGTCTCTAGCAGTTTCATATGGGTCGTGGGGCTGGGTGCGAAATGCCATCAATACATCGACTTGATCCATCATCTTGTGAGTTACGTTCGCGTGATGATCCAGCATCAATGCAATCGGAATGCTCCTGTTAACAACTTGACGGATTGCCGAAAGTATCTCGCCTTCAACATCGTCAAACCCTTCAGCGGAAGCAGCTCCGTGAAGAAACACCATCAGTCCATCAAACTCGGTCCCGTCACCCAAACCCAGCTGAATTACACGACAAAACTCGCTCAGAGTTTCGCTGCTTATGCGGCCACCTGATTGGGCATCTGCACGCAAGATCGGCACGACTTCAATTTCAAACTCGCTCGAGTTAAGAACGTCAATACACCCAGCAGTTGGGCCGTTGGGGTCTACTCGACTGAGCATAAGTTCGCCTTCAAGGAGTGCAACGTTTGCGAAGTCGGCGAGTGTTGTCGGAAGCGGATTAAAGGTATTCGATTCCTGCATTACATGAATCAGCGCGATTCGCAAGCTGCGACCTTCTTTACGACCCATGATTGTTAATAATGGATCCACCCACCATCCACGTTAATTACCTGACCCGAAACGAAACTACTGTCGTTTGAGGCAAGATAAACAAAAGTGCCAGATAGGTCTTCGGCGAATCCGCGCCGAGGAATGCATTGCCGCTCAGCAGAAAGCTGAATAAGTTCATTTTCATCAAAGCCCAGCGCTACTTCCTGCTCGGTTCGGATAGCTCCAGGCATAACCGCATTCACTCGGATGCCTTCCTTGCCCACTTCACGAGCCAATGCTCGGGTAAACCCAATGAGGCCAGCTTTTGATGTCACATAATCAAGCATTCCGGCCATTCCCAGATTCACAGTCACACTCGTGACAGCAATAATGCTTCCGCCACCCTTGCGCAACATGCCTTCGTAGCAAGCCTGTGCGCAAAGAAATGCTCCTCGAACGTTGACTTCAAGGGTTCGGTCCCACTGTTCAATTGGTATCTGGTGCCACGGAAGGCGGTTCGCGTATGCGGCGTTTGCTACCAAAATATCAATATCGCCAAATGTGTCTCTCGTTTCCGACACAACTCGATCAATCTGCTCGCGCGAGGTTACGTCCGCCGAAATACGAATTGCGCGCCCACCATTATCCGTAATTGTCTTTACAACTTCGTCGGCGCGCTGCTCCATTTGTTGTTCGGGGTAAGAACTTACGACAACGCTTGCACCCTCGAGCGCATATGCCTTTGCAACTGCTGCGCCAATTCCCCAGGACGCACCTGTAATGAAAGCTACTTTCCCATCAAGACGGCCATTGCCAAAAGTTGGCTTTACACCCGTCACCAAACACTCCATCCACCATCAACGATGAGATTGGTTCCATGCACAAATGAAGATCCCTCAGAGGCAAGAAATACTGTCGCCGTAACGTAGTCCTCTGGCTGGCTATTCCGACCTACTGGCGTTTGCGCTGCAAGCTGTTTCCACAACTCTGGCTCACCATCTGGGGTATCCATCCAAGTAATCATGCCAGGGCTCAATGAATTGATGGTCACGCCAGTACGACCAATTTGGCAAGCAAGGTAATTCGTAAGACCGATTAGTCCATGCTTTGCCGCCGTATATGCGCCAGCACCTGCGTTTTTGCCGGTATTCACTGGATTTTGACCAATCACGCCATAAACCGAAGCGATGTTGATGATTCGCCCCCAACCACGATCCGCCATCTTGGGAATAAACAATCGACAAAGTCGCTCAGATGCAACAACGTTGATCTCGTATGTTTCGCGCCAGTCTTGGGTGGTCTGATCCATCCAAGGCTTTGAGTGAGGGTCACCGCCGGCGTTGTTGACAATGATGTCGACGTGCTCCGGAATCTTGTCAAGTTGTTCGTACAGTGAATCGCTTGTGAGGTCTCCCACGATGTAGCGATGTGGTGCTCCTAGATTTGCAAAGGTTTCACGCAATGCATTTTCACTTCGAGCGAGTCCGATAACTGTTGCTCCATGGGCAGCCAGTCCGTGCACGAGTCCGCGTCCAAGGCCATAACCGCCCCCGGTTACTAAAGCCGTGTGCCCTGTGAGATCAAATAGATTCTCTTTCATAACCATAATTAAGTGCCCTCTCTAGGCTTTTAGAGCTATTGGGATATCTAAACACCTGCGCTGGCACCTGGTTGTGCGTATCACAACAGGTGACTTAGTGTCCACCAAAATGCCCCACGAACAGCGATTTACTCGCTCTTTGATCCCCCACATCAGCACCTCAGCGACATTTGCAAATGTCTAGTTCTATAGTATACGATCCTGTTCAATATCCAAACAAATGGGGGGAAACATGAAAGTAAGGGGAAATAGTCAACCAACTAGGTTGCTTCGTCGTATTGCTTTCGCAACCGTTGCCGCACTCGCGGTAGCTGCTTGCGGTGGTTCAGATACGACAAGCGATACTCAGCCAGCCGAGGAGTCGGCTGCAACTGAGACAAAGACCACTTTGTCAATTATCACTCCGCAGGAACCAGCCAGCTGGAACTACTACGAAGTTGCAGCAAACGCTTTGCGTGTGCCAACTTTCAAGAACGTCCAGGAAACTGTGGTGGAACTGACCGAAGAAGGCAAGATCATTCCTATGCTTGCCGAATCTTGGGAAGTAAGTGAAGACGGCTTGGTTTACACGTTCACAATTCGTCAAGGCGTAAAATTCCATGACGGTTCTGATCTTGACTCTGC
>JAURLB010000157.1 GCA_030831445.1 Candidatus Nanopelagicales bacterium
AGCCGCAATTCAAACTATTTTGGTCGACCCAATACATGGGGGCAGCGCTCAGCAAACTTATTGCTTGCTCAAGCAGATGTGATCATTGCATTGGGTACCCGCTTGGGGTTGCAGCAAACTGGTTTCAATTGGCAGGAATTCGGAAAGAATGCGTTCATTGTGCATGTTGATATTGACCCGGCTGAACTAGGAAAAGGTCATCCAACCACACACGCGAGTTACTGTGTCGATGCCAACCCGATTTTAACTGGATTACTCAAAGAGGATCTTCCTGATTACGAGGAGTGGATGAGTTACTCGAGAAAAGTGCGCAACTTACTTCCTCTAAATGATTCAACGAATTCAACATCAGTGGGTTTTGTTTCAACCCAAAGATTTTTTGAACAAATCTCACAAATCGCCACGGAACAAGACATTTTGATTCCATGTTCCAGTGGGGGCGCTAACTCAGTTGCAATGCAAATGATCAGTCAAAAGTCGGGACAAATCATTGTCACCAACAAGGGGCTCGCGAGTATGGGGTATGGCCTTGCGGGCGCCATCGGAGCTTCACTTGCACACCAAGGCTCCCGAACCATGTTGTTTGAGGGAGACGGTGGTTTCGCTCAAAACCTCCAAGAATTGGCGACAGTTGCGGTCAACAACCTCCCGATCAAGATATTTATTTTCGCAAATAATGGGTATGGCTCAATACGTATGACGCAAAAGAACTATTTCGGAGGGGCGTATATGGGCTGCGACACCGAAACCGGTTTGGGTTTCCCCGACTGGATCACGCTTTTTAAGAGTTTTGGTATTAAGTCAATGGTGATTGATGCAGACTGGGTAGACAACGAGGAGGTCCAGCAGAGCCTCAACAACGACCAACCATGTGGTTTTATTGTGCCAACAGATCCACTCCAGACGTACTGGCCAAAAATACAAAGTCGTGTAATTGCAGGCGGGGGAATGGAGTCAAATCCGCTCTACGCAATGTCACCAGATTTGGAGAGCCCATTATTGGATCAGGTTTCTGTGTACCTTAATCACGCATGAACCGTCCACTAATTTCCATTGCGATTCCCGCGTATAACGAGGCTTCAAACTTGGACGAGTTGTTTGAGCGTCTCAGAGCAGTTTTCCAAACCAATAGTGACAAATTTGATTTCGAGATCGTTGTCTGTGAAAACGGGTCCAACGATGATTCATACGCGAAACTCAATGCATGGAGGGAAATTGATTCACGAATAAGAGTCATTCGGCTATCACGAAACTTTCATATGGAAGGCGGAATGATGGCCGCACTCTCTGAAGTGAATGGTGACGCCTGCGTGATCATGAGTGCCGATCTTCAAGACCCACCTGAAATGATTTCAGAAATGATCAAGTTATGGGCGACTGGCATTGATCACGTTTACACCATTATTTCCTTTAGACACGGGGAGAGTCGCTTCAGACGAATCGCAGCCGAGATTTTTTATTGGATGATCGACAAAGTGAGTGACACCCCAGTTCCCCGAAACTCAAGCGACTTTCGGTTAGTTGACAGACAGATGTATGAAGCGTTTAATGCTCTTCCGGAGAAGTATCGAATGGTGCGAGCTGTTTGGGGATGGATCGGCTTCAATTCAGCAAGCCTCACCTACGAACGCCAACCACGAGTCGGTGGGACATCCTCTTTTGATCCATTTGTTACAGCAGGTTTTGCGATTCGGGGAGTGCTGGCTAGTTCGTTGAAGCCACTAAAGATAATTCCAGTTATCGGAATTGTGTTGTCGGTGTTGTCGTTCATAAGCATCGGGCTAGGCGCCCTACAAGCAGTCTTCCGCGGTGTTCCTTTCCCAGGGTTCGGAACTATCACTTCGCTAATTCTGCTTATGTTCGGTTTGCTCTTCTTAATGCTCAGTGTGATCGCAGAATACGTCGGAATGATATACACAGAGACTCGATCTCGTCCACCATTTATCATCAAACGTGACCGTTCGTGAACAGCAGCTTCGGACCAACCAGATCAAGTGTCTTAACTGCTGACTTTCTAGCAATAACCCAAAGCATTCCTTTAGATCTCAAACTGGTAGTTGACTCCAACCTACTTATCACCGGCGCAAGTGGTTTCGTTGGGAAATGGCTTAGCTTGTCTTGGCTGTCTGCACGACAAGATCTAAATGGGAGTGGTCGATTAATGGTGGTCGCCCGCAGTGTCGATGGACTGCGCCAACTTTGCTCGATATATGGCGCAACGAACGAAGTCATCTACGTCGAATCTGATATTCGAGACTTTGAAATCCCATCAGAATTTACGCCCCAGTACGTAATTCATGCCGCAACCCCTGCAAGCGAAAGTCTCAACAATCAGCAACCCCAGGAAATGTTGTCCATCATTATCGAAGGACAACGCAACATCCTTAATGAATCAATTCTTAGCGGTGTTGGAAAATTCTTGTTTCTCAGTTCTGGGGCGGTGTATGGAAAACAACCACTTGAGGTCCCATTTGTCTCAGAAGACTTTTCTGGAGGGCCACTTCCTACCGACACCAGGTCTGCTTATCACGAAGGCAAACGCGTGGCAGAATTAATGGGCAATATTCATGCTGCAAACAACAAAATCTCTTTTGTTTCTGGGCGACTTTTTGCATTTCTCGCACCATATCTTCCACTTAATAGTCACTTCGCCGCAGGCAATTTTTTGCTTGATTGCATGACAGGACGAGACATCTCAGTGCGAAGTGATGGTCAATCCGTCCGTTCTTATCAATATGGCAGTGACCTCTGTGTGTTTCTTTGGTCACTACTCACTCGTGGCAAATCGGGCGAGGCTTATAATGTTGGATCAGATCAAGCTGTTTCAATCTCAAATCTTGCACACCAA
>JAURLB010000158.1 GCA_030831445.1 Candidatus Nanopelagicales bacterium
AGAGTCCCATCGACCGAAACGATGCAGTCACGTCTAGCGACTTGCCGGTAAGTTGAACTCTGATTATCGGCTGAGACAAACTGCCAATCAAAGTCGACGAGCATCTTAGCGAAATGCTCGCGTTCCGCTGTTTGATGTGCGGCCCTCTTACCCAACACAACCAAAGGAAGACTTTGTGCCGATGCAAATCTGGCAAGTTCCAGAACCAGCATATTCTCAGCACGCCAATACTCTGAATATGTCACTGGATTACCGCCGTAGTAGCCAAGAATTTCCTCAGAGTCGGGGAGTTGACCTTCAACAAAACTTGGCATTGAAGAAATGTAAATGATTCGAGGTTCTGAAGCGGCTTGACTCGAAGCAATCGCATTGTTTCGTAAACTGCCGATCGCTAGGTATTGAGCACGACTAGATGAACCGAGCGCATCCCTGTAGAGGCGCTTCACAGCGTTCCCAAAAAGACAGATATATGATGCGTCCATCGCGGTGACTTTGCATGCCTGATGCAGTAGTTCGAAAAAGCCACCCTTTGGCGAAACTGCGAATCCGTCACGACGGCCGTTTTGTATCGCAATCGTGGTGCAACTAGGAAACATCCCCTTTATTCGATAAAACGACAGATCATTGTCCTCAAAAGTGATGACGATTTGAGGTGATACCACCTTTAAGTAGGTATAGAGATATCCGATTCGACTAAGTCGGAGCCGAAAAAAAGCCAAAATCAATATAGAAACATTTAACGAGTCCTCGGGATGTTGATAGATGGAAGTGGGCTCACTGATGTAGTTAGAGAGAAGATGGGATCCAGAGGACCCGTAAATGAGAACTCTTGATTTCCGTGGTAGTTTCCAAGCTCGACGGGCACCAGCCAGATTGCGAAGCTGCCTCACCAAGCGTTGAGACCCCCGTCTACAACGAGACAGTGCCCAGTCACGTAGCTCGCCGCCTCAGATGCGAGATAGAGGACAGCTCCAACAATTTCTGGTGCATTAGCCATTCGCCCAAGGGGGATGCGTGCACCGTACCGCTCTTGAAATACGTCATTCTGGCCGCTCTCGGTGCCACCTGGAACCAATGCGTTGACGCGAATATTTTTGTCGGCCCAGTAGGTGGCCAAAAATTTTGTAAGGCCAACCACCGCTGCTTTAGAAGTGCTGTACACCGCAGGTGTGTTGATTTGGCGATTCAGATACCACGAGCCCTCATAGATTCGATTATCTGGCCCCATAATCCCGTATGCCGAAGAAGTTTGAATTATCGATCCTCCGTCACCCTGTAGCAACATCTGTCGGCCAACGGCTTGCGCCATTAAGAACATCGCATCAATGTTTATGGCCATCACTGTGCGCCACTGTTCAAGGGTGTAGTCCTCAAATGGCGCGAAATAGGCATCGTGGCTTGGTCCTTTGCCGGAGGCATTATTCAGCAAAATGTCGACACGATTGAATTCACGGACAGCTTGGTTGACTACATCATCAACCTCTAATGGATTCGTGATGTCTGCCACAATTCCGAGTGCCTTACCAGTAGCCGCAGAATTTATCTCCATGGCAATCTTGGAGACTTCATCTGAGTTGATGTCGACAATGACAACAGCAGCCCCCGCCTCAGCGAGACCTCGACAGAAGTGTTTGCCGAGAAATCCCGCACCACCAGTGACAATTGCGACTTTACCGCTCAAACTGAAAAGGCCGGTATAGGAAATCACTTGATTAAACCAAATCTCTTCATCAGGAGTTCATTCAGAACGAATTCGATTTCATAATCAATGTCGATAGAGCGTTCGAACGGCATTTCATAAAGAATGGTATCGTCGTGAAACCGAGCATCGCTTGCAAACAACACGTCGCGTCGCCAGATGTGAATTGATGCATTCATGTCATAGCACTGCGGAGAGTCCTGACGCCGAATGATCGGTGGGTTGGTTGATTTTGAAATACGAACAAAACCATCTGCTGTCAGTTCAACAATGTTGAAATATGGCAATTTCCGAGCCTTTGTTCCGCTAATGAGCGTTGATACATTTGCGTCTTCGATTTGCTTGAATGCCGCGACGACATCACTTGGTAAGCGGAAAGGTGAAGTGCAATCGAGATCGGCAATGTAGTCAAACGTTCCAGAAGTGATCTCAACTTGTTCAACGCAATGTCGAATCGCCGGCACTTTAGATGCTGTATCAGTTGCGAGATGTTCCGGTCTAGCGATGAGGTGATCGACGCCATGGTTTCCTGCAACCTCCAGAATTTCCTCAGAGTCGCTGCTCACCGCAAGAGCATCCAAGATCCCACTATCAAGTGCTTGTCTTATGGTGTGGACAATCATTGGAACTCCGCCCAACAGTCGTAGGTTCTTGCCTGGAACCCCTTTTGAACCTTTTCGAGCGCAAATCACGGCCAGACGTTTCATCTTGTGATCCAAACCCTCTCTGAACTGCTTGCCTCAATCATCTCTATCGTGCGAAGGACATCAAAGCCTTGGCTCATCGAGCATGCCACAGAGAATGAACTTGCAATGACATCTCGATGCATTTGTTCGATTGTAAGGTCACGATCTACGGAGTCATTGAATGTCTCTCCGTCGTAGTGAATTTCACCAGTTAGCAGATTGCAATAGATTGACCGTTTTGTCGTTGCGAGGACAATCTCCCTCCGTCGGTATCTGTCGAGGTAACTCAGGGCAACAGTTGACGTACAGCCATCCGCATGTGTCAGGATTGCTCGCACAGTATCTTCAGTTTCAATGTTTAGTGTCCCACTCTGGGACTTATGCGCTGCGATGCCGTAGGGAATACCAAGGAGATAATGAACAAAGTCAATTTCGTGGCTAAGGTCCCGCAATACTCCACCACCCATGTTTCTCCTTGCGGAGCTCGTTGTGCGATAGTCGCGACCCGGGCGCCAATTCGGCAGGAATTCGCCGTTGTAAAACGAAGCTGTAAGTACCTCTTCATCTGTGAGCAACTTTCGTAGTCGCTGAATCGTAGGAAGAAATCTCAAATTATAGCCAATACCTACGACGAACTGCAGAGAGGTAGGCAGTTCTTTTGGTCGGTCAAAAAGAGGTTTTTCTACCACGCAGCTACCTCTGAAATTTGTATCTGCAAGTTCCGCGAGATTCTGAAAGTGGTTGCTCGTTGGAGAAGAGATCACGACATGACTGGGTTGCCACGACAACTCCGCAGTCCTGATGGATTCGAACCGTGGCAGCGTGACATCAGTCTGCGATGTCACAACTGCAACTTCATATCCCATTGAGCTCAAAATTCGTGAATGACGTCGACCGATGGAACCAAATCCAATAACAAGTGCTCTCACGTGATGGTCTCAGCCAATCCGTCGAAGCTTCTTCTTCAC
>JAURLB010000159.1 GCA_030831445.1 Candidatus Nanopelagicales bacterium
ATACTTTGGCCTCTAATAATCAAATCTGAAGTGTGAATTTCCAGCAAATTGTGAGCAATATTTGAATTCTCAGATGTTGGAATCCTCACATTGGTGAAAGTTTTAGCAGTTAGGCTTGGGTAATGACTGTTGAAACGATTAGTTACCTGGCAATGAGCCTTGGAGCTCTAGGGTTGGTGCTTGGAATAATCTCGACTCTGAGGGTTTCGAAATTACGAAAACAGTTCATAATTCTTCGCGGCGATGCAAATGAGACAGACGTCTTATCAGCCGTCCTCAATCACATCAATCGAGTCAATGATTTGGAAATTACTGTCTCAAGACTCAACAATGCGGTTGTACTAGCGCAACGAGACGTTGCTGTCTCACTTCGTCACGTGGCAGTTGTTCGCTTCAGTGCCATTCAAGATATGGGTGGGCAATACTCGTTCAGTATGGCACTACTTGATGATGTTGGAACAGGATTTGTGCTCACATGTATTCAAAATCAATCGACAAGTCGCGTATATGCGAAACCAGTAGTGAATCGAAATTCAGATATTCCACTCAGCCCAGAAGAACTACAGGCAATTGCATCAGCAAAACCACTTGGTGAACGTTCCTGATGAAAATTGGATTTCTCGGTCCGCGCGGGACTTTTACGGAAGCGGCGCTCTCACTACTTCAGAATGTTGATGAATTCGACTTTGAGCCTTTTGCAACAGTGCCAGCCACACTTGATGCTGTTCGCAAGGGTGAAGTCAAGGCAGCACTTGTGCCATTTGAAAACAGTGTTGAAGGCTCTGTGTCACTCACCTTAGATCAACTCGCATCCGGTGAGCCACTGGTGATTGTTGATGAAGTTGCGCTCGATGTGTCATTTTCACTCATGGTGCGACCTGGCACCATGATTGATGAGATTACTCACATATCTACCCATCCACACGCCGCTGCCCAATGTCGAGCATGGCTTGCTTCCGCTCTACCTGACGTGAAAGTTGTGCCAGCGCTTTCAACAGCGGCTGCTGCCGAAGAAGTAAGCGATCCTGCATCACGATTTCAAGCAGCAATCGCGGCAGAAGTTGCAGCAAGTCACTATGGACTCGAGGTGCTAGCCCACGATATCGGTGATAACAATCGTGCAAAAACACGATTTATATTGGTTACGAAACCTTCCTCACCACCAGCACCTACTGGCGCTGATCGCACCACACTCGTTCTCTACATGAGAGAAAATCATCCAGGTGCACTCTTAGAAATTTTGACTGAACTATCAGTTCGTGGAGTCAACCTCACGCGGGTGGAGTCACGACCGACTCAGCAAGAACTTGGTGATTATTACTTTTCTATTGATTGTGATGGACACATTCTTGAAGCTCGCGTTGGAGAAGCACTTCAAGGCCTCCATCGAATTTGTGCCGCAGTTCGATACCTCGGATCGTATCCTCGTCATGATGGTGTCTTGCCAGAAAAACGTACGGGCACCCTTGATGCAGATTTTGCCGAAGCTGATGAATGGTTGCAAAAAATTCGCACCACAGGTATGAGTTAAATTACTTCAATAATCGAAGCGAATTCAAGACTACAAAGACACTCGATAAACTCATCGCGATTCCCGCATACATCGCAGGTAATAACCCGACAACTGCAAATGGAATTGCGATGACATTGTAAGCAAACGCCCAAAATAAATTGCTTCTCACGAAACCATGAATACGGCGTGCAAGTTTCAGCGAATGCAGTACGAGGGATAGATCATCTCTTATGAGTGAAATATCAGCGGACGATTGCGCGATTGCTGTTCCATGGGGCATCGAAATACCGATATCACTTGCAGCAAGTGCAGGGGCGTCATTTGTGCCATCCCCCACCATTGCAACTGACTTTCCTGATGCTTGCAAAGCCTCGACTAATTGAATCTTGTCACTTGGTAGAAGGTCTGATCTGATTTCAATTGGTTGCAGTGTTTGTAAAGTATTTTCTGCGACAATTTTTGTATCACCTGTTGCCACCATTGCCTTCACGCCGATTGCATCTAGTTCGTGCACAACTTGTAGGGAATTTGGTCGAATCACATCTGCTAAGGCAACGAATCCAACAAGTTCTTCATCAACGAAGAGGTAACTAGCAATTGTTTCCCGAGCAGGAGTCCCTTTAACCCAGTTACGTGAGCCCCAATAGACGACTTGATTGTTGAAGCGTGCTTTTACGCCGAGGCCCGGGACTAATTCAATGTTTTCAAGCTGGGGAGTATTTGATTTGTACTCGGCAAAAGTGGTTGAAATTGCACGAGAAATAGGGTGAAGACTTTGGCTTGCCAACGCAAAGGTAAGAGCCAGATATTCACTAGGAATTGTGTGATCAGTCACTGAAAGATTACCTGTGGTCAGGGTTCCTGTTTTATCGAAAACGATAGTGTCGATTGATACCGCTTTTTCGATAACGTCATGACCAGAAAAAATAATGCCGGCACCTGCTGCTTTGTTCATACCTGCAACGAGTGCCATAGGTGTTGCAAGTCCAAGAGCGCAAGGGCACGCAATCACTAAGACAGCAATCAAGATATCAAGTGCTCGCGAGGAGTCAATGAATTGCCATGTAAGAAATGACAACAGTGAGAGTGCAATGATTGCTGGTACGAATCTGCTACTTATTTTGTCAACGAGAGCAGTCACACTAGCTTTTCTACTGAGCGCCGTCCTAACAAGTTGTCCAATTTCACTTGCTTTAGTTCTACTTCCGGCAGCAGTGGTTCTAACCTGCAACACACCTTCATGATTGAGTCCACCGGCAAAAACTTCATCGCCAATTACGACCTCTTTAGGGAGAGTTTCACCAGTCAACATTGCGTTACTCACACTCGAAGTTCCCATTACGACAACACCGTCAACTGGAATAACAGTTTCAGCCTTGCACACAACAATTTCATTTTCTTGGATATCCCGAAGTTGAATAACTTCGGTGACGCCGCCACGGAGGACGGTCACTTCTTCTACGCCAGTGTGTAATAGACCTTGCAATGTGGCGCTCGCTTTGCGCTTGCCGCGAGTTTCCAACCATCGCCCAAAAAGCACAAACGTTGGCACAACAACCGCCACGTCGATATACAGATGTGTGAGGTGTTCTATTGGATGGTTAGCCATTTGATAGAGCGACCCGAAAAGCGCTGCGAACACTCCAAGACTGACAAGGGTGTCCATTGAAGTGGAGAAAGTTCTGGCATTTCTCCAGGTATTTCTGTGCAGTGGAAAAGCACTATAGAAAACCACCACAAGGGAGGCCAGAAGGGTGACATATTGCCAATTAGCAAATTGCAAACTTGGAATCATTGCGATCAACGTGATTGGTAGAGCAAATGCTGCACCTATGGTCCAACGCAGAAACAAATCTCTCTCATAAGACTTTTCAATGTTTTCAAGGGTGTCACCTAAGGTGTCATCCATGACCAATGCGCCGTATCCAGCATTTGTAACTGTCGTTTGAATGATTTCAGTTTGTATTGGTTCTAATGATTCAACATGGGCAATGCCTGTGGCATAGTTCACTGAGGCTTCAATGCCTGGAAGTTTATTAAGTTTACGTTCAACTCTCTGCGCACAGGATGCGCATGACATTCCGGTGATAACGAAGTCTGACCTATCGGTCACTCGGAAACAACCTCGTACCCTGCTTCTTGAACTGCGGATTCAAGATCAGCTCTTGCCAAATCGCTTTCAGATTCAATCTCCACGTTACCTGAGGCTAAATCAATGTTCACAGAAATGACACCAGAGAGACCACTGACTTCTTCAGTGACGGAGTTAACGCAATGCTGGCAGGTCATACCTGCAACTTTGATTGAAGTTTTAACCATGTATGAAAGTGTACTCCCGCTAATTCTGGTGGGCAATTTCTGCATTCCAAGGTGAAAATTTCAGGTTTTTGGTGCAGAATTAGGGCCAAGGAGGAGTTATGAAACTTCTAAAAGGACTCCTAGCGCTGGTGCTCGTCGGGGTTATTGTTGGTTTCGTTATCAGTCTGCTCACACCAAATATGGATTTGGCTTCAGCAGATTTCGGTGACGATGAAGATAGTGAATTCTAGGTAGTACTCGGTGCAAAGAAGGTTTGAATACCTTCACTAATTCCCTGAGCCAATTCATCTTGATAGCGTGCATGTGTTAAACGTTCTGCCTCTACTTGATTCGACAAATATCCAACTTCAACGCGGATTGCAGGCATTCGTGTGAGACGAAGAATTTCCCACGTTCGAGCGTGTACTTTGCAATCTGCAGCATCTGTATGTGCAAGAACTGCTGCGTGCACACGTTGGGCTGCCCGTTGACCAGAATGTGACCACCCACCAAGTTCTGAACCAAAGTGAAAAATTGCAATACCGCTGGCATCTACTGATGTTGCAACATCACAGTGAAGTGAGATCACAAAGTCCGCATTAATGTCATTACAAAGTTGCGCTCGTTCGTTGTCAGTTGGGTTCGTTGAATGAATTAGTGGTCGAGTTAGAGCAACAGATGCACCAAGAGCACTGAGCTTGCCTTGAAGTTTGTGTGCAATGGCACTGACTACATTTGCTTCAAAAATTCCAAATCCACTCACGCCGGTATCCGATCCACCATGTCCTGGATCTATCACGATCGTTTTTCCAGCAATTCCAGTTCGAATCGAATCAA
>JAURLB010000160.1 GCA_030831445.1 Candidatus Nanopelagicales bacterium
CCTGAACCGAACGGGATTCAACGGCCTGTATCGCGTGAATAGTTCTGGCGGGTTCAATGTTCCTTGGGGCAAACTTAAAAATCCGACGGTTTGCAATGAGCCGCTTTTAAAATCAGTTGGAGACTGGCTTCAATATGTAGAAATCCGATCTGGGTCGTTCATCTCAGCCGTGTCCGACGCGGAAGCAGGTGATCTTGTGTATTTCGATCCGCCATATATTCCACTCAATGCAACTTCTTCGTTTTCTAAGTATGCGAAAGATGACTTCCGGCTAACTGACCAATATGCACTTGCAGAAGTGATTGAAGAACTCAGCCAGCGTGGCGTGCGAGTCATACTTTCAAACAGTCATACAGCAGAGTCAGTGAGAATTTTTGGCTCAGTTCTGGAACTTCGTGTTGTCGATGTCTCGCGTTCAATTGCAGCTAAATCTGCATCCCGTGGCGTTGTGCAGGAAGTTATTGGATTGAACTTCTCAATCGAAGATTGCAGTGATCCGCGTTCTATTGGGTCACTACCCAAGGCAGACATCGCCCTAAGCTGATTTTCGAATCCGCGTACAGAAAAAAAATTCGGCCATCATTTATTCCCTAGCCATTAACCAAGTAGAGACACCTGCAAATCAGGTTGTCGCATGATTGATCTACTGACTTAGCTTTGACACGTTGCCAAGAGTCTTTGTTCAGCGCAGTGTTCCAATTGCATTGCCATTAGGCAACTTCCAAGCCGACCATCCATCCACGGGTTTGCCGCTTATCGCCTTAGCGGCGCCACTTGGGGACTTATATTTCCTGCCATCGTCCGATACAAGTGAACCATCTGCCTGAACCGTAACCGTATGCAGGCCAGTTAGTCGTCGTTTCCAGCTGAGTTTTGTCCCCGGTTGCAATTTTCCTGTAGAAATAAGTGAAGCAATGTCCATGGCTAAATATTAGTAGGAATCGCGGGGTAAGTTTAAGGGCCACGTTTTTCAAGTGGTGCGGACTGTGTGCGCTTAACCTCCTCGCAAACTATCTGCGTATTAAAAACCTAAAACCCTCGTTCGATGCATAACGCATCAATCTCACGCCAACCCATTCCACGCATGAAATGCGCAGCATTGTCTACGTCACCCGAATCAAGCAGCAAATCATGGACTCCTAACCTTTTGATCCGCTTCCCAAGCCGAGTGTGTCGCTTCAGATTCTCGGCGACCATCCCCATATGCAGGATTATCAACACTCGGAGAATCGGTTCTTTCTCTTGGCCGTAACGCTCGGCAACCTCATTGATAGTCCCGAGTGAATCTGTTGTTACTTTTGGGCCAGATGCATTAAAGACCTCCACGAAATCATCATAAATTCGCTGCTTGCCATGCCGTGACGAGAATTCAAGAAGCTCATTGAAGTAGTCGACGTCACGTGGCGCAGTACGCCGCCCATCCGGGGAGACTTCGTAAACACACCACTCATCAAACTGGCCCCGGTCAAACTCGAGAGACCATCCATTAGAAAATGTCCAGATGTTTTGCGCCATAATTCAACAGTATTCTCTAACCAATACCGATTGATTCTGCATATCCCGTTAACCTAATTAGGTTGAAGGGACGTTATGAACCAAGGGGTCATGCCGAATCCCCGAGGTCAATTGGACAAATTCAGGGTCTTGGAATACCCGCATGAGGTAATTATCGGACATTGGTACCCATGGCCCATCAAGAGAGGCCGCCTTCTCTAAGGAGTAATTCGTATTGAGACGAACGTAGAGTTTTGTCCCCTCGACAATTTCCCATCGCCATCTAAGCGATTGAAAATGCTCATCATTATTCACTTTTTAACCATACGACATGGGTCTTGTATGGTTCATGTGTGCCCAAAGACGTATTGCGCCTTCAGCAGCATTTAGGTGACGATGAGGGTGCTTGGCCAAAACATTGCGTAATTGAGGTGCCCTCTGAAATCAAAGCAGACATTGACCGAGTGGTTGAAGCGGTTGAGGTAGCTCATATAAATCCACAAAAAGCGAAGACAATAATTGGTGTGGTCAATTCGGAAGCGATGAAACGCTGGTTTATTGACGTTGCGCTTTGGAGCGGTTCCTGGAGAGCTCAGAGACGAATTTCTGCTGATGTCACTAATACCAAAAAGTCAATTCGAAGACCAATTCGTCAAAAACTACTGGAAGAACTATTCAATCGAGATGGCTGGCAGTGCAGATATTGCGGTAATCCTGTTGGAGGGAATAGGAAGCATTTCAAGAAATTTGCGAAACAGATTGATATGCCCGAACTTATTTACGGACGAAGTGACGAAACTCGACACGGCATTTATCTCATGATGATGGCAAGCTACGACCACGTTGTGCCCGTCAATAGTGGAGGATCAAATGAAACCCAAAATCTGGTGACAGCGTGTTGGCCATGTCAATTTGGCAAGTACAGATTCACCCTGGAGGAGCTTGGCATAGATGTCCCTCAGAGTTACTCATCAAATTCCCTTGACGATTGGAAAGGTATTGCTGGGATCTTCTAAGGCCCAGATAGTTTCTAGGTATGAACGCATGGCTGATCAGAAGTGGACAATTTGGTGAGCGCGACAATTGGGCCTTGGACAATAGTCTCGCAGGCGGGGGATGGACTCAAGTTCCAAGTCTTGAAGGCTGCAATTCGCGTGAAGATATTTCTAATGTTCTAATTCACACATATCCGGGAGAAAAACCTGCTGCGATTCGCAACTACGTGAATCAGCTTTGGGCCTTAAAGGGCAGGGTCAAGGTTGGTGACATTGTTGTAATGCCAATGAAGTCGACTCGGACGATAGCTATCGGTCGATGCATTTCAGAGTACCTCTACTTGGCTGATGGTCAGCCAAGCGAGCGACATGCGGTGAAGGTGGAGTGGGAGAAAAATGACATTGCAAGAAGTTCGATCAAAGAGGATTTGCTTTTTTCCCTTGGAGCATTTTTGACTGTTTGCAATATTGAGAGAAACGATGCAGTTTGGCGATTAGAGCAGGTTTTGCTTACAGGCTCAGATCCAGGTTCACGCCAAGCAAGCGGCCAAAAAGTGCCGACTTCTGAAGATGAAGAAATTGAGATAGCTGGACAAAACGTTGATGTCGAGTTGGTAGCGAGAGATTCCATTCGTGCATTTCTGCTAGAGAATTTCCTGTCCACCCAGCTCGAAGATCTTGTTGGTGAAATTCTTGTCGCTCACGGCTATGTGTGTAGTGCAACAAAACGATCTGGAGATGCAGGTATTGACATTATTGCTGGCAGGGGTACTTTAGGCCTTGATTCGCCGCGAATAGTTGCTCAATGTAAGAGTGAAACAAGCCAAGTAGGAATTGATGTCGTGACTCGCCTTAGAGGAACTATCCAATCTGCGGGAGCAGAGCAGGGCCTACTAGTCGCCTATGGAGGAATAACTCGCCAAGCCCAGACGGAGCTTGAAAAGAATTTGTTCAGCATCAAGGTTTGGAATGCAGATGATGTGGTTGAAGAGATATTTTCCGTTTATGAAAAGCTTTCTTCAGAAATGCGCTCAAGGATTCCTTTGAAGCAAGTCTGGACTCTCGTACAAAAGTCCGAATAAATAATCGCATCAGTTAAGGCTGGTGATCTGACAAAGTGGCCTCTAACTCAGTGGGTTGTAGTCGAAATCAAATTGTGAAATGTGATGTCTTTCTGAGATTTATCTGAGGAATATGACGTATTCCAGATGCAATTGCCGCCGCGCGAACCGTAAGTTCGCTTGCGTGTTGAATCATCTGAAGCGTTTTTAACTCATTGCCTTCAATGGTTTCAAAATATGACATCCAAATTTCAAGATATTCGGTGCAGCCGCTGTTAATTGTGAATTCTGGACCAACTAGTTCCTGTAATTCGAGCAGCGCCTCTTCATACTCGTCTTCAACTGGAAAGTTCGTGTTGAGCAGAAATGCAATTTCAAGAACTTGAGTCCTATCTGGTCCTTCGCATTCACCTATAAAAACTTGGACATTCCTCCAAGCAATGTGTAGAACATCTAGGTAGATGTCAGGTTGATACGGGTTATTGGATGTTGCCCACCCGAGCTCGCCCTTAGATTTTCCACCATTCTCCAGGAACCACTTCAGCACTAGCTCTTTTGTGTTTATATCGCCTCCTCAATCTGATTATGGCGAATGGGTGTCACGGAGATTGTTAGAACAAACTCAATTCATCACCAACTACCCCCAACGAGGCCAAGTAAGTGCCGAGCAAGTCTGAGTCATTCACAAGCCCATTCAAATGGTCTTCAAGGTGTTGCAAATCACTGCAGCGCAAGTCAGCACAAGCAACAACAGAACTACCACTCATGAAGTACTTAGTGAAAATACGGCCTTCATTTTGTTGCTGAATTTCCTGTAGTAGATCCGGTGTACTTTCAACCCCGGAGATCAACTCAATGGTGCTGCGTAATACAGGAACTCGTCCATCAAGCAATTGCATTACAACATTGCAACTTGAGATTTGTACGCACACTTTTCCATCTAGTCCATCTTCGACATTGAGCCCCAAACCGTCGAGACGACCCTTCAACTCCGAGTGATAGCGAGCAGCACCTGCAGGAACACGGGGGAGCTGGATAATCCAATTATCAATAGCAATCTGAAGGCATGCACCCTCCTCAAAGTCAACCGAAATAGTTACTGGTAATGCACCAATCTTCATATCGCTGCAAAAGCTGCCCATTCGGCGAAGCATGGTGCGACCAACCGAAAAGTCGCCG
>JAURLB010000161.1 GCA_030831445.1 Candidatus Nanopelagicales bacterium
GATGTTGTGCTGAAGGATTACTCTGCTTTAGACATTGCTGTAGATGTTCATGTGCGACGAGTGATGCACCGACTTGGACTGATTCCTCGTAGCGATTGGAATGATTTAGCGATTTGGAAAGCTCGAGAAATGAATCCAAAATATCCAGCTATCTTTGATTCGCTCTTTTGGAATGTTGGAAGAGATTTTTGTCATCCAACAAAACCTGAATGTCCGTCTTGCCCACTTAATAAACTTTGTGAGTTTGCTACAAGCACTTCTTAATCGCGGCAACAAACCTTCTTGTTGCATCTTCTGCTGGAAAGTCGCCAAGCACGTGCACTTTCCCTTTCGCACGAACACTTGCCATTGAGTCAGTTGTGAGGAGGTCTTCGAGAGTGTCTTGGAAATTCCCAAGATCCTTCCTTGCGACGTAGGCAAATGAGGCGATTGGGAAATTTTTCAGGAATGATTCATCGTCCCCGAGGTAGTTGTAAATCACCATGGGTTTTTGACTCATTAAATAGTCTGCCGTAACGCTAGACACATCAGAGACGAGTGCATCGGACTCATTGAAGCACTCAAAGAGTGAGCGTTTGGTTTCAGCTAAGTCACCATATAGATGCGGTTCTACACCTGAGGCCAGGTTTGCATTGGCTCGTTCGAGAACACTCTGCACTTTCTTTATGTGAGAGGTCTCTATGTCTGATTTGTACGAATAGGGATGAGGTCGAAAAATGATTCGGACATTTCGCTTGACGAGTTCTTCAACTATCTCTGCGCCCACTGGAAGTGAGGAATAGTTTGAGTCGGTATACATCCCTTCCCAAGTTGGCGCGTAGAGAACAGTTGGTCTCGTTACATCTTTGATATGAACTGTCGCGGTTTTCACACCTTCAAGTTGTGGTCTTCCAACAATTTCAAATTGTTCGGGAGCTATCACAACGCCATTCTGAGCATAGCGATCAATACCGGCTTGACCTGCAACGAATATGCGATCGAACATTCGAGTGACTTTGCTGAAACTTGCTGACTTATCACTTTCACCGTGAAGCAACTGGATATGAGTGAGGGTACCGAATCTGACGAGTTGAGAATTCTTCTGCCCGTTATTCACATACACGCAAGCTTTTATGCCTTTGAGAGATTCCATCGTTGTGTCCAAAAGTGCAAGGCCTGGAATGAGCAGAATTGGCCGCTTCGTCGCCCGCTTGATGTCATTAAAGTCTGCAGTCTTTTGGCGCATCATGATGATGAAGTTTTCTTCTACTCGCTCGAGATACGGCAACCACATTTTGACTTGGTATGAGGACGCTGGCGGTGCATCAAAGTGAAGAATGAACTTTGGTCCATACTCATTGACCGCCCTCAGCACTTGGGCTACATAGGCATCTCGTACAGATTCCAACCACACCACTATTCGTTTCACAACGAAAAACGGAATGAGTGAAAGAGCTACCAGTAAGAAATTTCCATTGCCTAATTGCAGGCGGGAGATTTCAACTGCTGGGAGTGTGTACATGGACACCATTAAAAGTGCCGTGAGAATGAAAGCTGCTGTGGTTCGTCTTTCGGTCGCCTCAACATTGGCCTCAGGCAATTGGTAGGCAAACTTACGATTAAGTCCATAGATGCGTTTTGCATAACTGAATTGGAAATAGGCAATCCCTAGAACTTGAATCGCGAGGATGAGTAAGAGTAGGCCTGGAATTATTACCCACAGTCCAAAGGTGAAAACGAGTGTGAGCAGGAAAATAAATCCGCGGATACCTAAACCTAGAAATCTGCTATCGACCTTAGCGTCATCTGCGAGGAGTCGAGCAAAAAGGGATTTCAACTCGTTCTACCTACGAACAACAATGTTTGTTGTGTCGAGTGCAAGGCCAGACTTTGATGAGGTTAACCGGATGATTTCAGCAACATCTTCTGGCTGCATGATGGTGCTCGGGTCTTCATCCGGTGCAAGGGTTTTTCGAAGATCTGTAGCGCAACGCCCAGGTGACAAACACACCACTTGAGTTCCAAAGTAGGCAAGTTCCTCTTTCATTACTTGGCTCATGTTGATCATTGCGGCTTTTGATGCCGAGTACGTCAGCCAGCCTGAGCGGCCATTCATCCCCGCAGTCGAAGCAATATTGATAATAGTTTCAGGAAACTTTTGCTGCATCAAAAGTCCTTGAACAATTCGAAATGGAGCATAGAGATTGACCGCGATGGTGGTATGAAAGTCAGCCATCTTGATTTCTTGAATGGAATCAGGCTTGGTGAAACCGGCATTATTGATGATGATCTGAACCTGCTCATGCAACTTCAGGTTATCAAGTAGTGCCTCAACATCACTTTCAATTGCCAAGTCATGCTCATATTTGTGGAGATTGACCTTACGCGGATTGTCTGATGAAAGCGCATTGAATGCCTCATCATATGCGGCTGAAGACCTCGCAACCATAATGATTGATGACACTGATTCATCTTTCTTCATGAATTCTTTAACTGTTGCAAGACCAATACCTTTGGATGCGCCAGTGATGAGCAAAGTTTTAGTCATCGTATTCGGTTTCCCCACGCATCATGTAGTTGGCCAAAGCCAAATCAAATGGGGTTGTAATTTTGAAGTTCGATTCAGGTCCGTTGATAAAGTGAACTGGAAGTCCTGCCTGCGCTACGAGGGTGGCGTCTTCTGTAGCAATAATGTTGTGCTCTAGCGCATAGAGATGGGCTTTCTTCAAATCTTCAGTCCAGAATTTCTGTGGTAATTGAATGTTACGAAGTTTGTCGCGCTCAAGGCTGCCTGTGATTTCTGAAGTAGAGGGTTCAACTGGAGCAACAGTAAATGGAATAGGCAAAGTCAGGCTCACATTTTTGAAATCTGAATGTGCTAGATCTTCAAAGTCTTTTGCTGACACAAATGGCCGTGCTGCTTCCACGATAAAAACCCAGTCTGTCTTCACTTGATCGAGCATCTTGGAGACAGACTCATGTCGAGTCGCACCGGCTTCAACGTATTCAACTGGCTTCGTAATGGCGAAGTCTTTGACAATCTCTTCTACCTGCGCCTGACTACCCGCTGGGAAGTTCAGCAGTATTCGTTCAACCTCGGCAACTTTCTGCAGTGCCAAAAGGCAGTAGGCCAAAATTGGCAAACCGTTAAGTTTGATGAATTGTTTTGGTTGATTGGCTTTCGTGCGTTGACCAAATCCACCATTCAGCACAATCGCCGTGTATTGCTGAGCGGACACTCATTCTCCTCTGATTTAGGTGCGTGGAGCGTGGCAATGATACCCAACCATGCCCCTTTTCCCCTTGTACACTTCCCCGATACGCATCAAAGGTAGGTCATGGCGAAGCGATTAGTTGTGCACGCAGGTTTTTTCAAAACCGGCACGACCGCTTTGCAGACCAGTTTCGCTCACCACCGTGAGGAACTAGCCAGCCACAAAGTCCTCTATCCTCGTCTTGGCGCTACTGGCCAACATCGAGCCGCGTGGGCGCTTTCTGGCAGACATTGGGGCTGGGAAAACCAAGGTGGGCAAATCACTCCCCGAACTGTTTGGGATACCACCATCAAAGAGCTCAACGCTTATGCAGATACTGCATTACTTTCCTCTGAGTTTCTAGCAGAACTCTTACCTGAACACATCGAGTCAATGAAGAGCGATATCAAAGCAGACGAAACAACAATTGTGTTTACTCTCAGACCACTTGTGAAAATGCTTGCGAGTCAATATCAGCAATCGCTCAAATATGGGATGCGACTTGATTACCTCGGATGGCTCGATCGGGTACTGAACGACAAAACCGATGCAATCCAAAATCAAACATTTTGGCGCAGGCATCACCATCCCAAGGTTATTGAACGTTGGGTTAGCGTGTTCGGCGCAAAGAATGTTGTTGTGATTGTTGGCGACGAAACTGAGCCGGATTTTATTTTCAAGTGCTTCAACGATGAGATCCTGCAATTAGACAAGCGAATCTTGACGCAAATTCCCGAGGTGGGACTCAACCGCTCACTCACCTGGCCGGAGATCCAGCTCCTGTATGCGATCAACAAAGAATACGACAGAGAAAAAGGGTGGGATGAATACACCACCATGGTTCGAAATGGAATATTTAGAAATCTTTCCAATACGCAAGCGAACCCTTCAGATGAACGTCTTCTCACACCTTCATGGGCAATTCAAAAGTCTCAAGCCATTGCGACAAAGTTTGTGTCACAGATTCGAGATTTAGAAGTTCGCATAGTCGGAAATCTTGATGGCATTGCCACAGCTTCGGTTCCAGAAGGCGAAAATCAACCAACCCATGGCTTGGATTTCCCTGAAGCGGCTCGAATTATCCTGATGCATTCGCAAGCCGAAATCTTGTCAGAAATTCCTTCACTTGAAATCCGACGCGAATTTGCTCGACGTCTAAAGCGAAGCGGTAATCCAATCCTGAAATTCTTTTTCACTATCTACGCAAAGGTCCGTGGAGTTCGATGACCAAGAAACTCTTCGTTCATGCCGGCTTTCCAAAAACTGGCACAACCTCTCTGCAAGCTAGTTTGGCAAGCGCTCGGGAATGGCTTCAAGCGCAGGGAATTCTTTACCCAGAGTCTCGTGGAAGTGCCCAGCACTCAGCGGCTTGGGCATTAACGCAGAAAACATTCGGCTGGGAAGGCCGAGGTGGGTACCGCACACCAGAACAAGATTGGCTTGATCTCGTGAGCTCAGTGAAGTCATCAAATGACACAGTATTGATCAGTAGCGAGTTTTTCTCTCATACAAATCAAGAACAAGTCGCCAAGTTCAAGGCTGATATGAATGTTTCGGACACAACAATTATCTTCACGATGCGATCCCTTGCAAAAATTCTTCCATCGAGATACCAGCAATCCCTCAAGAAGGGAAACACGTGGAGTTATGACGAATGGCTCAGCGACATTTTGCAGCGGGATAACCCAAGTCCAACATCATTGAAGTTTGGCAACTACAGCAACATCATTTCCCGATGGGTAAATGTTTTTGGTGCAGCAAACATTGTTGTGGTAGTTGTGGATGAGAATTCACCCAATCTCATCTTTGATGCATTTCATGAAATTCTTGGTCTCATGCCAGAGACACTCGTCAAAGTTGAAGATAAAGCACTCAACCGTTCACTCACGACTGAAGAGACAGTTCTCTTGGCTTCACTGAATCATGCATTCAAAGGTCAAGGTAACTGGAAAGAGTATGTGAGATTTGTTCGTAATCAAATAGTGAAGTCGTGGTCAGGAAGACCAGCGTCCAAGGATCACTCCCGCATTCACACGCCTGAGTGGGCAGTAGATAAAGCAGTTGAATTAGCACATAAGAACATTGAACACATTCAGAGTCTCGGCATCAAAGTCCATGGTGATTTGAATCTACTTGCATCGCGAAATGTCCTGATCGGCGACATGTCAGCCAGCACAGTAATTCCTGCAACACTTGCAAGTGAAACGCTCTTAAGTGTTCAGCGCAGATTTGAAAAACGACTTGAACGACGAGATAAGCGAATCAAGCGACTCATTGCATCGCGCCGACCACTCTACAAAGTGATACTCAGAAGACTCAGAAGAAAGAAGTCTTAGCTGTATTCAGGCTCATCGCCAGCCAATGGCTGGTCTGGAGTGGTTTTCTGAACTTGTAGCAAGAATTCAAAGTTGCTCTTTGTTTCCTTCAACTTCGTCAACAACAACTCAATTGCTTGGGTGTCTTCAAGAGCATGGAGTACTCGGCGAAGTTTCCACACAACTTTGAGTTCGTCTGGCGCGAGCAAGATTTCTTCGCGACGAGTTCCAGAAGAGGCAATGTCAACTGCAGGGAAGATTCGTCGATCGGCGATACGGCGATCAAGTTTCAATTCCATATTACCTGTGCCCTTGAATTCTTCGAAGATAACTTCATCCATTCGGCTACCAGTTTCAACGAGTGCTGTTGCCAAAATGGTGAGTGACCCACCGTTTTCAATATTTCGCGCTGCACCAAAGAACTTCTTTGGCGGATAGAGCGCTGCGGAGTCAACACCACCAGAAAGAATTCGACCGGATGGCGGGGCCGACAAGTTGTAGGCACGGCCAAGTCGGGTCATTGAATCAAGAAGTACAACAACGTCATGTCCAAGTTCAACAAGTCGCTTTGCACGCTCAATTGCTAGTTCGGCTGCAATGGTGTGATCTTCAGCAGGTCGGTCGAAGGTTGATGCAATAACTTCACCCTTGACGGTTCGCTGCATATCGGTCACTTCTTCAGGTCGCTCATCGACGAGTACAACCATGAGGTGGACTTCAGGGTTATTTTCAACAATTGCATTTGCAATCTGCTGTAAAACTATGGTCTTACCGGCTTTTGGTGGCGAAACAATCAATCCACGCTGCCCCTTACCAATTGGTGCCACAATATCAATCACTCGTGTTGTGAGGTTATTGGGAACAGTTTCGAGTCGTAGACGTTCTTGGGGATACAGCGGTGTGAGCTTGTTGAAATCAACTCGGTTTCGAGCCTCTTCAACGCTGACGCCGTTAACGGTATCCACACGAACGAGAGGATTGAACTTCTGACGAGGCTTATCTTCGCCACCGTCTTTTGGTTGGCGCACTAAACCTGTGATTTGGTCTCCCTTGCGAAGTCCAAACTTTTTCACTAAGCCCAGTGATACGTACACATCATTTGGTGATGGCAGATAACCAGTGGTGCGAACAAATGCATATGAGTCGAGAATGTCCAAAATACCAGCACAAGGTGCTGTGACATCATCGTCTGAGAGCTCTTCAGGATTGCGGCGATCTCGACGATCAAAGCGGCGGCGTTGACCACCGTTTCCTCGATCATTGCCTGATTCGTCGCTGGATTCAGTTTTCGGCTCTACCGGCTTTTGCGCAGCAGTGATAGCCTCGATCAATTCTGGTTTCTTCATGGTTGCTGCACCTTCGACTTTATGTTTGGCAGCAAGTTTCTTTAGTTCGGGCAACTTTAAGTCTTCAAGCCCATTTGTGGATTCGCTCACGCGATGACCTTCCAGTGATTTTTAGATGTGATTGAGTTCGTAGCGAACTCAGGAACTACCTATGCGGTGGGAGAACCATAGCAAGCCAGGGGCAGATACACGAATTTACCCTCGCTTGGGCCCAAAACTAGTTCGAAAGTGGGACGGAATGCGCACCAAGCAGTGAGACCTTCACAAGCTGGGTATCGAAATCTTCA
>JAURLB010000162.1 GCA_030831445.1 Candidatus Nanopelagicales bacterium
CTATTGGACTCTACCGAGCGATGATGAATAACATCAAAGCAACGGGCGAAGTGCTTGCAGATAACTCCATCGATTGCGACTGGCGACACGATGGAACTTACAACTTTGCCCGATCTAACGCTCAACTGCAAAGAGCGCAGGAAGAAATCTCATACTTTCGCAGTTGGGGTTTTACAAAAACCGATATCGACCTTCTACATCCAGATGAGATTTCAGTCCCAATTACAAATCTGAAGGGCTCACTTTTCACGCCACACTGCGCAAGCATTCACCCCTTCAAACTTGTCACTCAATTAGCGAAGTTCCTGGAGTCTCGGGGCGTGAAAATCTATGAGAAGTCAGCTGCCACAGAAATCCAACCGAAACAAATCCGCGTTCAAGGATTTGAGATTGAAGCAGACTTCGTCATCCGAGCTACCGAGGCCTACACATCTCTCTTGCCTCGTGAGAAACGAACAGTAGCGCCGATTTATTCGTTCATGATTGCCACAGAGGTCTTGAGTCACGAGACAATAGAACGTCTACATCTCAATGGCGCAACGTTTGCCGATATGAGAAATCTTGTTATTTATGGACAAGTCACTCGGGACAATCGCATTGCATTTGGAGGTCGGGGTGCTCCGTATCGCTTTGGCTCAAAGATTTCTCCATCGTATGAAAATAATCAGCATGTGAGTGAAAGGAATTTTGCGATTCTGCACGAGATGTTGCCAGACATTGGCGACGTTACCTTCACACATCAATGGGCTGGTGTGCTAGGAATCTATAGAGACTGGTTTCCACGGGTGAGTTTCGAGGCCGAAACAGGTTTTGGATATGCGGGTGGCTATGTCGGAGATGGAGTTGGAAGCTCCGCCCTGGCAGGAAAAACCCTTGCCCATCTCATCACCCAAACCGAAAGTGACTTGACGGACTTACCGTGGCTGAATCGACCGATTCGCCGTTGGGAAATAGAGCCACTTCGATATCTTGGTATTTCATTTGGTTTACGAGCGATGACACTTGCAGACGTTGAAGAACGAATCACGAATCGGCCTTCAGTCATTGGAAGATTAATGAGTCCTCTTATTGGACATTAACTTCTTTTGCTGCTAACTGTCCGCACGCACCATCGATCTCTCGACCGCGCGTATCCCGAATTGTCACGGGTATATTGAATCGCTCAAGAATTTCCACAAATTTCTGCTCATCACTCTTGCGCGATGCAGTCCAATCTGAACCTTCTGTGGGATTGAGCGGAATGAGATTGACATGGACGTCCTTACCGACAAGGAGTCGGGCAAGCATTTCAGCGCGAAAGGCTTGATCGTTGACATCACGAATCATCGCATACTCAATTGAAACTCTACGTTTAACAGTTTCCGAGTAATGCCAAGCAGCATCCAACACTTCACTCACTTTGTATTGCAGATTGATTGGGACAAGGGTGTCGCGTAGCTCATCGTCTGGTGCGTGTAATGAAATTGCCAACCGAAGTGGCATACCTTCTTTGGCTAAATCATAAATTCGCGGAACAAGCCCAACAGTTGATACTGTCACGTTACGTGCAGAAATTCCTAACCCTTCAGGTACTGGTTTGACGATGCGATGGATTGCCGTGATAACCCGGTTGTAGTTAGCAAGCGGTTCACCCATACCCATAAAGACAATATTTGAAATTCGACCTTCCCCACCTGCAATCTCATCATGTTTCATTGCCTGGGCACCAGCACGTACTTGCTCGAAGATTTCTGCCGCCGACAAATTGCGGGTCAGACCGGCCTGTCCAGTAGCACAAAACGGACAAGCCATACCACAACCAGCCTGCGATGAAATACACATCGTGACACGATCGGTATAGCGCATCAATACGCTCTCTACCAGAGAGTTGTCATGCAATCGCCAAACCGTTTTGCGCGTCATCCCTCCATCACAATCAAGCGTTCTTACTTCTCTGAGCAACTGTGGTAACAGTGCTTCGCTTATGGTTTCAATGTCTGCCCTTGACATGTCGGTCCATGAAGTATTGTCATTCGATAAGTGTCCGTACCAGTGACGTGACACTTGATCGGCTCTGAAGCCCGGAAGTCCCAATTCTTCGCATTTCAGTTTGCGCTCCTTGAGTGATAAGTCACTTAAGTGAACTGGGGGCATTGACTTCTTGGGCGTCAGAGATAATTCGCTCACAGCACACCAACATCAAAGATACCTAAAAAGAAGAGCCACACAATTGGCGCATTGAAGAGCAATGCATCAATACGATCAAGGACACCACCGTGGCCTGGAATAGCATGCGAGGCATCCTTCAGTCCTCGCTCTCGTTTCATTGCACTTTCGAACAAGTCACCAACTACTCCACCGAGAACTACGGCAAATGAAAGCACGATTCCCTGCCAAATCTGAATGGGGACCAGAAGTGGTACCAGAACAAGTGCTGCAAAAAGTGTGAGGGCAATTGATCCAAAGAGTCCTTCAATTGTCTTTTTGGGACTCAGCTCTTTGAAAAGTGGACGTTTACCAAAAAGAATCCCAGCGAAGTACCCACCTGTGTCTACCGCGCTATTGAGCAAGGCAAGTGAAAACACCAAAGCAAAACCATTGTCGTAACGGGCCAAATCAACCATGAAGCCAAGCAAAACTGGCACATACACGACACTCAAAAGCATTGAACTTATTCGATGTGTGAAGTCATGAAATCCAACTCGTAGGGCGAGTCCTACACCCAAGAACAATATCGGCAGGAGCGCTAAAGCAAGCCAACTAAGACCACGTGCATATGTGAGAATTGGAAGCGTCATCGCTGAGAAAAGCAAAAGAAACTGAATAAGTCGATCTTGTATGTCAAGGAGTCGAAACATCTCTTTTGTTGCAAAGTAGGCCACGACCGAAATAGTCACCGCAAAAAACCAGCGGTCAAACCACAGCGAAGCCACAAGTATCCCCGCTAATGCCATTGAGACTGCGGTTGCCAGTGGCAGGTTTCGCCCAGTCTTAATTTCCTTGTGGTTCATCAGACTTCGAGTAGCTCGGCTTCTTTGTGTTTCAATAAATCGTCGATAACTTGTATGTGTTTTGAGGTGAGATCATCAAGAGATTTTTCAGCACGACGAACATCATCTTCGCCCACGTCACCATCTTTTTGAAGTTTATCGAGTGCATCTTTTGCATGTCTACGAATATTTCGAATTGCAACTCTGGAATCTTCAGCTTTTGTTTTAGCCAATTTAATGTATTCCCGACGTCGCTCTTCAGTAAGCTGCGGTAATCCAACACGAATTACGTTCCCGTCGGTTGCAGGATTCACACCCAAGTCAGAGTCACGAATGGCTTTTTCGATTGCGCTAAGCACGCTCTTATCAAACGGCGAGACGATAATCATTCGAGCTTCCGGAGACTGAAACGATGCTAACTGTTGAAGGGGTGTAGGGGTGCCGTAGTACTCAACTGTAATTTTGTTAAACATCGCGGGGTTAGCACGTCCCGTACGGATACCCATGAAGTCTTCTTTAGCCACTTCAACAGCCTTATCCATCTTTTCTTCGGCTTCTAGCAGTGTTTCGTCAATCATGCATTCTCCCTAGAGATAAACGTACCCATTTTTATGCCGGCTGCTGCTTTTGAAATATTCCCTGCTTCCAGCAAATTAAAGACGTGAATTGGCAGACTATTGTCTCTGCATAAACTGATTGCCGTGGCATCGGCGACTTTAAGATTCTTTTGTAGTACTTCACTGTAACTAATCTGATCAAACTTCTTGGCTGCTGGATTAGTTTTAGGATCACTGTCGTACACACCATCAACACTCTTTGCCATGAGTACTACATCTGCATTTACTTCAAGTGCTCGTTGAGCCGCACAGGTGTCAGTAGAAAAATAAGGTTGACCAAGTCCAGCTCCGAAAATGACGGCGCGACCTTTTTCAAGGTGACGAATAGCTCGAAGCGGAATATAGGGTTCGGCAACTTGTCCCATTGCGATCGCCGTCTGAACACGAGTTGGGCATCCTGCTTTTTCCAAGAAGTCTTGCAGGGCCAGACAATTCATAACTGTGCCAAGCATTCCCATATAGTCGGCTCGCGCGCGATCCATCCCTCGTTCAGATAATTCTGAACCACGAAAATAGTTCCCGCCACCAATCACAACGGCTACTTGAACTCCACTTTTCACAACTTCAGCAATTTCATCAGCAATCGAAGACACGACGTCCGGATCAACACCTAGTGCACCCTCACCCGCGAAGGCCTCGCCAGATAATTTGAGAAGAACACGCTTCCATCCACCGCGTGGAACTCCGGGCCACTGCTCAGTACTCATGTGTTGTCTCCTCCGGGCAAGTCTGCCACTACTTGCCTACCTAGTAAAAGAGGCGGTGAAGTCACCGCCTCTTTGTACGCCTTATTGCGCTGAGTCAAGTCGCGCAAATTGCGAAATACTCGTGCCGGCTTCATCAAGCACTTGTTGCACTGATTTCTTTGAATCTTGAACCGATGGCTGCATAACAAGTACAACTTCCTTCAAAAATCCTTGCACACGACCTTCAACGATTTTTGGCAGAGCAGCTTCTGGCTTTCCTTCTTCTTTTGCCGTCGCTTCCGCAATTCGCTTTTCAGATTCAATCACATCGGCTGGCACCTGATCTGCTGTTACATACAGTGGTCGCATCGCGGCGATCTGCATCGCGATTGCCCTTGCAGTGTCTGCATTCCCTGCGAATTCCACCAATACGCCAACTTGAGGAGGTAAATCCTCACTTCGTTTGTGAAGATACACGGACACATCACCATTGAATCGGGCAACTTTTCCTAGTTCCAGCTTTTCCCCAATAACGGCGGATAGTGCTTCAATTTCTTCCGCAACACTTTTTTCACCAAGTGAGACATTCAATGCGCTTGCTTGGTCGGTTGCATTTTCCGCATCTACTGCAGAAGCGATTTTTGCTGCTAGTTTCTGAAAATCATCATTCTTTGCCACGAAGTCTGTTTCACAGAGCAAGGAGATAATTGCTTTGCCAGAATTTGCAACGAGACCATTACTCGTGCTGCGTTCCGCGCCACGCTTAGCTGCTTTGGCCGCTCCGCTGATGCGTAGCAACTCCACTGCTTTATCGAAATCGCCTTCAGCCTCTTCGAGAGCCTTCTTGCATTCCATCATGCCTGCACCAGTTAATTCGCGCAGGTTTTTAACATCGGTTGCACTGATTGCCATGAAGTTACCTACTCGCTTACGACGCTTGGAGCATCGTCTTTCTTTGCGCCACGAGATTTCAAACCTTCAACAACAGCGTCACCAATGACACGTGTCAACAAATCAACTGCTCGGATTGCATCATCATTTCCTGGGATAGGAAAATCAACATCATCCGGATCACAATTAGTATCAAGAATTGCGATGACAGGAATTCCAAGTTTGCGCGCCTCTTTGACCGCAATATGTTCTTTATTGGTATCAACGACCCAAATCGCACTAGGCGTCTTTGTCATATCTGCGATACCGCCAAGCATTTTCCGTAACTTGTCGCGCTCACGGCGAAGCAAGAGAAGCTCCTTCTTCGTAAGACCAGTTTCTGCCGAATCGTCAAGATTACGACTTTCAAGTTCGCGCAGACGTGTCACACGTTTGGTTACAGTACCAAAGTTGGTGAGCATTCCTCCAAGCCAACGATGAGTCACATACGGCATCCCAACGCGCTTGGCGTGAGTTGAGATTGCTTCTTGAGCCTGTTTCTTCGTTCCAACAAAAAGAATTGTTCCACCTTGGGCAACAATATTTTGGACGTATTCAAACGCTGTATCTATGTAACCAAGTGACTGATGTAAATCAATCACGTAGATTCCTGAACGTTCAGTCAGAATAAAGCGCTTCATCTTCGGGTTCCAACGCCGAGTTTGATGTCCGAAGTGGACTCCACTATCTAACATCTGGCGCATGGTGATGACAGCCATGTTTTCCTTTCGTGGCGATAAATCGCCGTTGGTTTTATGTCACGTTTGTGACCCTGGCATCTCCCGAGCTCACCGTCTAGGACGGACCACGAGTTCTCGGCTGAGTTGGTCTCAGAATTGAGATGCGCGAATTAGCAGCCAGCACGCTGGTGCGGGGCGAAGTCTAGGGAAACGGGCTGGTTTTGGGTAATTCGCCTAGTCCCCCTCCACATCTGCCCTAGTGTCCAAGTTGGGCGAGCCGCGTTCCTGAAGCCTTGAGCGCATGAAATTTCTGATTGCCCCCATACTTGTATTCATCCTCACGCTCTTTGGCACACCAATCCAAGCCACATCACACGTCGCGATTACACCGCCAAAGACGATAGTTCCGGTGAAGGGCCCTTGGTTACGACTTCCAGTCATTCCTGATCCAAACTGGAAGCCAGGTCACCGAGGACTCGACATTGGCGCTCACACCGAACAAATGGTGGTGGCTCCACGATCTGGCACTGTGAAATTTGCTGATTACATTGATGGGGTCGGCAGTATCTCAATAACTACATATGATGGTTATCGGCACATTCTGACATTCGTTGAACCCATCGTAGAGAAAGAACAATACGTTCGAATAGGTGATCAGATTGGTTGGGTTGCAAGAAATGGACATTGCATTAAAACCTGCGTGCACTGGGCAGTTAAGCAGTTCGGAAAGTATGTAGATCCGCGTTGGCTTTTACCTTCGATGCTGGTGAGAATTAAGCGCGCGGGTGGGCTTGATTAAAAACTTCTTGCAAACGTTTTACTGAAACGTGCGTGTAAATTTGGGTTGTCGCCAGATTTGCGTGTCCAAGAATTTCCTGGAGAGTTCGCAAATCAGCGCCGCTCTCCATCATATGTGTGGCAGCACTATGTCGAATTGCATGCGGACCTAATTTTTCGATTTCCTCGAGTTCGGAAATGGCCTGATAAACAACTTCCCTTACGACGCGAGGATCAATTCGTTTTCCACGCGCACCTAGAAACAACGCACTTTGTTTTTCTGATCCTTTGATGGATGCCCGTGCTGTTATCCAATTTTCAAGTGCTACTTTGCACGGGATGCCAAAAGGAACAATCCGTTCTTTATTTCCCTTACCTAGAACCTTCACACTCATTTCATCAAAATCTATTTTGGAAATATCAAGTCCACACAATTCACTTACTCGTATCGCACTTGCATATAACAATTCGAGAATAGCTAGATTTCTGATCGAGATGACATCATCTGAAGCTGAGCCCAAAATCTGCGCAACCTGTTTTTGGGAGAGAAATTTTGGAAGATGCTGTGGCTTCTTGGGAGTCTTGATGGCAATTGCGGGATTAGTGAGTACCAGGCCAACGCTTTTCGCCCATTTGAAGAAGGCTCGCAGTGAGGCAATGCGCCTACCCAGAGTGGCGGCGGTGTGCCGATCAAAATCTGTCGCTAACCATTCACGAATCAGATACTGGTCTATATCTTTCAGATTAGAGGTGATCTTGCTGGCATACTCCAAAAAACTACGAACGTCTCCAACATAAGCTTTTGAAGTTTGGGGACTCTTACGAGCTGTGAGCACGAGAAAGTCTGCGAAGTTTTCAATACTTTTTTCATACACTCGGCTCATAGGCGAATTGTGCCTGAGTTTGCTGCATTTTGATTGTAGGCAACACAATATTTATGATGTCTTGCGTTGACGTCACGAGCGTCGCGCCATCGCGAATCAATGCGTGGCAGCCGTCAGAGAGCGGAGAATTGATAGAGCCCGGAACAACACACACCTCAATTCCCACCTTGTTTGCATAAGAAACGCTCGACATCGCACCACTGCGCACTTGGGCCTCAACAACGACCAAAGACTCTGACAGTGCAGTAATTAATCGGTTCCGATTTAAAAACCAGTGCGGTTTAGCAGTGCGCCACGGAGCAACTTCACTTACGAGTAATCCGTTGTCTTCAATCCTTTGAAATAACCTCGTACTTGTCCTTGGATATAGGTGTGTAAATCCGCCGGCCATCACCGCAATTGTTTTGCCTGACGCTCTCAGCGCTCCATGATGGGCGGCTTCATCCACACCTCGCGCACCTCCTGAAACCACAGTGATATTAGTTGCCGAGATTTCTTGTGCAAATCTCATCGCAACTGTAGTTCCATATGTACTGCAATTGCGAGATCCAACAATTGCAATTTGAACGCGCTGTAACATCTTTGTATTTCCCGACAACCATAAACCAACTGGCTGTTCATACATTA
>JAURLB010000163.1 GCA_030831445.1 Candidatus Nanopelagicales bacterium
AAATCGCAATACCGCTGGCATCTACTGATGTTGCAACATCACAGTGAAGTGAGATCACAAAGTCCGCATTAATGTCATTACAAAGTTGTGCCCGTTCATTGTCAGTTGGATTTGTGGAATGTATCAACGGTCGAGTTAGAGCAACAGATGCACCAAGAGCACTGAGTTTGCCTTGAAGTTTGTGTGCAATAGCACTCACTACATTTGCTCCAAAGATTCCAAATCCACTCACGCCGGTATCCGATCCACCATGTCCTGGATCTATCACAATCGTTTTTCCAGCAATTCCAGTTCGTATTGAATCAAGAATGACTGCTTGTCGAAGCTTCTCGGATCGTCCACCAGTAATTGTTCTAGCGAGACGCTCAAATGCTTTATATGTTTCGCCCGCTGCGACACCGTCCGCTTCAATACCGACACTCATCTGAAATTCTCGAAGGGCAGCATCTGTTCTGACGCCAAAAACGCCATCGACATTTCCTAAATCAAATCCGAGTGTGGTGAGGCGTTGTTGTAATGTGACGACATCCTCACCCCGCATAAGTTGTCCGGGGATAAATTGAAGTACTCGATCTCCAAGTGACCAGTGCGCTTCTTCGATTCGAGCAAGTGTGAGTGGGCCAACGATGCCATCGGGATTGAGTCCACGGGCTTGTTGGAAGGTGCGAACTGCACCATCGAGTTTGTCATCAAAAAATTCTTCATCAAGGCTATCGACTTGAAAACCCATTCGGGCCAAACGTGCACGAATTTCAGCGACGGCAATGTCGCGCTGACCGCGCCGGAGTAGCAGCATTCCTAGCCGATGAACTCATTCAGATCTGCCAAGAGCGCAACTTTCGGTTTTGCACCAACAATTTGCTTGACGACCTGACCATTGACGTACACATTGAGTGTTGGAATTGAAGTAACACCCGCAGCGGTTGATGTCACCATGTTTTCATCAACGTTCAGTTTCGCGATGGTGATCTTGTCACCGAACTCTCCAGCAATTTCTTCAAGAATCGGAGCAATTGCCTTGCACGGACCACACCACTCAGCCCAGAAATCAACCAGAACTGGCTTTGTGCTTTGCAATACATCTTGAGCGAATGAGGCATCGGTGACTTTGATGGTGTTTGACATATTTCTCCTTTATTCTGTGGCGAAATCTAGTGGGCGAGGAACTTTTCAGCATCGAGGGCAGCTTGGCAGCCTGAACCTGCCGCAGTAATTGCCTGGCGGTAGCGGTTATCCACCAAGTCACCGCAGGCGAAAACACCTGGAATGTTGGTCGCAGTCGTCCTACCGACTACCTGCACATAACCTTCTTTGTCTGTGTCGATGACACCTTTGACAAGTTCAGATCGTGGATCGTGACCAATTGCCACAAACATGCCGGTGACTTCAAGTTCAGATTCACTGCCGGTCTGAGTGTTCTTCAGTGTTAGTCCTGAAACTTTGTCCTCACCATTGACACTCACAACTTCGGAATTCCAGATAAATTCAATTTTGGGATCATTATGTGCACGCTCTGCCATAATTTTCGATGCGCGCAAAGAATCTCGGCGATGAATGAGATACACCTTTGATGCAAAACGAGTAAGGAACGTTGCTTCTTCCACAGCAGAGTCTCCGCCACCAATAACTGCAATGACTTGTTCTCTAAAGAAAAATCCGTCACACGTTGCGCACCACGAAACTCCATGACCGGAAAGTCTCTTTTCGTTTGGCACGCCAAGTTCACGATAGGCCGAACCCATTGCAAGAATGATGCTCTTCGCACTGTATTCGTTACCAGAACCATCTTTCACGGTTTTAATGTCATTGGTGAGATTGACTTCGGTGACATCATCAGTGATGAGTTCAGCACCAAATCGAACGGCTTGAGCCCGCATATTTTCCATAAGGGCTGGACCCATGATGCCATCTTGAAATCCAGGAAAGTTTTCAACTTCTGTCGTATTCATAAGCGCGCCACCAGCTGTGACTGCCCCTTCAAACGCGAGCGGGTTGAGTTGGGCTCGCGCAGCGTAAAGAGCTGCGGTGTAGCCGGCTGGGCCTGATCCAATAATGATGACATTGCGTATAGACATGCTGTCTCCTTCGCGCCAATTCTACTTCAGTTGCTTTCAGGCTGATGTTTTGAAGCGCTTTCGCAAAATACTTGAAACATCCCGCAATTCCTTGACCTGCAAAAGGATTGCAAGTGCAACGTAAATGCATGTACAAAGTAGCCAAACTAAAGTGAGCAAAACAAAGACTAATTTTGAATTCCCAGCAAACGAAGCCGAATATGTTGAGAGTACCCACCACATTGCACCGGCAGGTATGACTGAAGCAAGGATCACTTTCCCCATCAACATAACGATTGCTGCGATATCGATGTTCCTCACACTTCGAGTCAACCACCAGAATGCAGCCAGCAAACAGCACCAATAGGCAATTGAATAGCTCAAACCAAACATTCCAACTTTGTCTTGAACACTAGCTTGATTAAACAGTGCTACACCAAGCCCTACAGCAAGTGCATTAATCAGGATGGAGAAGACAAACGGTGTTCTTGTATTTTCCGTTGAATACCAGATTCGATTTATTACGTAGATAAGCGAGAAGGCAGGAAGTCCAAGTGCGAAGAGAGCGGTCACTTGCCCAACTTTGGCCGCAGCATCAACGCCTGCCGCCCCATATCCAAAGAGAAAAACAGAAAGCTCCTCCGCTGAAATAAACAGAAAGAGTGCAACCGGCACAATCAACACCAAAATCATCCGAAGCGAATATGAAACAAGATCACCAAAACCTTTTTCATCTAACGATTGATAGTGTTGAATGTGATTAATCTTAAATTCGGTATTAGTTTCTTTGTTTAAGATATCAATTACCTTTGAGTGTTTTTGTGTTTTTAATGTAATATTCATTTGATTTTATTTTAAGTTATCTAATTGTGTTTGATAAAAGTTTTTTCTATATTCTAAACTTTCA
>JAURLB010000164.1 GCA_030831445.1 Candidatus Nanopelagicales bacterium
GTAATTGAATCCCCTGTATGAACACCCATAGGATCAAAATTTTCGATTGAACAAACGATGACCACATTATCATGGTTATCTCGCATCAACTCTAACTCAAATTCTTTCCACCCAGATATTGATTCTTCAATGAGTACTTCAGTCGTCGGACTTGCTAAAAGTCCCGCCGTAGCAATCTCGCGTAGTTGTGCCTCTGTGTGTGCAAACCCACTGCCTGAACCACCCATGGTGAATGAAGGTCGAACGACGAGCGGGTAGCCAAGTTCTGTGGCAGCTTGAAGTACTTCATCGATTGAATGACATACTCGTGATCTTGCACTCTCGGCACCGATTTCTTCGACAATTGCTCTGAATTGTTCCCGATTTTCACCGCGTTTAATTGCATCAACATTTGCGCCGATAAGTTCTACGTTGTAGCGCTGCAAAATTCCTCGTTCATGCAACTGCATTGCTACATTTAAAGCGGTCTGTCCACCCAAAGTTGGTAATAGTGCTTTTGGTCGCTCTTTTTCAATAACTTTTTCAACAAATTCAACTGTTATAGGTTCGATGTACGTGGCATCAGCAAACTCAGGATCCGTCATAATCGTCGCTGGATTACTGTTGACAAGGATGACTCTGATTCCTTCGGCCTTCAAGACTCGGCACGCTTGCGTGCCTGAGTAATCGAATTCGCAGGCCTGACCAATAATGATTGGTCCAGAACCAATCACGAGCACACTGTCGATATCACTTCGTTTTGGCATGTTGCTCCATCATTGTCGTGAATCGATCGAACAAGTACGCAGAGTCGTGCGGGCCTGCTGCCGCTTCAGGATGATATTGAACTGAGAATGCAGGAACATCAAGACACATAAGGCCTTCTACAACATTGTCATTCAAGCAAATGTGGCTCACTTGCACGCGCCCGTAGAGAGATTCGGAAATCTCATCCAGTGGAGCTTTAACTGCAAACCCATGGTTGTGTGAGGTGATTTCAACTTTACCAGTCAACAGATCTTTGACAGGTTGGTTTATCCCGCGGTGTCCAAATTTCAATTTGTAAGTATCAAAACCAAGTGCTCGACCAAGAATTTGATTACCGAAGCAAATCCCAAAGAAAGGAATCTTCTGTTTCAATGCTTGCTGCACCAACGCGATAGCGTGTGTTGCAGTTGCTGGATCCCCAGGACCATTGCTCACGAAAAATCCATCCATCTCCAACGCATTAAATTCCTCGAGCGAAATCGAACTAGGGACAACCCTCACCTCAATTCCGCGTTCAGCCATCAGTTGTGGCGTCATAGACTTAATACCCAGATCAAGTGCCACAACTTTGAAACGTGCATCTCCTTCGGCGGCAATCACATAGGGCTGCTCAGTCGTCACCGCTTCAGATAAATCTAGTCCTTGCATGGAATCAGTATTTTTCACAATATCAATGAGCACGTTTGGATCTTGCATAGCGGCTTCACCGCTAAATATACCCGCTTTCATCGCACCTTTGTCACGCAAATGCCGAGTGATTGCCCGGGTATCAACTTCCGAAATTCCGACGACCTGCTGACTTTTTAATTGTGCGTCTAAACTCGTCTCGGCTCGCCAATTAGAAACAATTGGTGAGTTCTCTCGCACGACGAATCCCGAAACCCAAATTCGTCGACTTTCCTCATCGGTCGAATTCATCCCCGTATTGCCTATATGTGGTGCGGTCATCACCACAATTTGTCGATGATAACTTGGATCGGTGAGTGTTTCTTGGTACCCAGACATTCCAGTTTGAAAAACTGCTTCACCGGTGGTGCTGCCTATATGACCAAATGCAACTCCCTGAAACACTCTTCCGTCTTCTAAAACTAAAAGTGCCTTAACCAATCTTCGCTCCTCGTGTCAAAATTTCAAGGTGATCTGACGTTCGCTCAGTTCTGAATCCGCTAACGACAGCAACTTCACCAAGTTGCCACGTAATCGCTATCAGACCATCGGTTTCAAAGACTTTGCCAGCGAGTGCATGCGTTGAACTCAAAGATATGATGTCTTCTAATGGAATGAAAAAGTCTTTATTCGCCAATTGAAGACCAATACCATCTTCAAAAAACTTTAACTGGGCTCTACTAGGAAGCGCTAACCCATGAGCATGAATCCGGTGTAACCAGTCATTCGCATACGTGGTTGCGATGTAGGTGCCGGAATACGAAATCATTTCTTTTCGTTGAGAAATGTTTTGTGGCTCGAGAAGATAGCTATCTTGCTGTGACTTTCTCTGCCAGTTTTTTCGCATTGCCAAATAAATAAGCCCAAGAACAACTACAAAAAACAAAGTCAATGCCATTCGTTCTGGCCATGCTGTGACCTCAGCCGAGTTTTGGAATATCACCCAGCCACCTCGGACGATTTGTAGGTGACATGTCCACGCAACATAGTGAGAAGTACTTGCCCCTCAAGGGTCATCCCGTGATATGGATTGTTGGTTGATTTACTTGAAGTGCTGAATTTGTCGACTGTCACACTGCGAGCTGGATCAAAGAGCGTGAGGTTCGCAGGTTCCCCAATGGCGATGGGTCTGCCGTGGTTAGATACCTGTCCTATCGCTGCTGGCAGCGAAGACATGACACTTGCTAACTGGGCGAAAGTAAGATCGCCGCTCTTGACGAGAGTTGTATAGGCAATTGAGAGTGCGGTTTCGAGTCCAAGCATCCCAAATGCAGCAACTTGCCATTCGCAATCTTTGCTTTCCTGAGGGTGCGGCGCATGATCAGTTGCAATGATGTCAATGACTCCGGTTTTCAAACCTTCACGTAAAGCCAGGACATCTTCGATTGAACGTAGTGGTGGATTCACTTTAAAAATTGGATCATAGTTTTCAACGAGGTCTTCGGTGAGAATCAGATGATGTGGAGTGACCTCGGCCGTTACATCAATCCCATTTTCTTTTGCTCGTCGAATGATCTCAACACTTCCTCGAGTACTCACGTGACAAATGTGAATTTTGCTCTTGACGTGCTGAGCAAGCAGGACATCCCTGGCAATGATCGCTTCTTCAGCAACCGCAGGCCACCCTTTGAGTCCTAGTCGAGAACTCAATTCGCTTTCGTTCATCTGAGCCCCAATTGTCAAAGAGGGGTCTTGTGCA
>JAURLB010000165.1 GCA_030831445.1 Candidatus Nanopelagicales bacterium
TGCAGCCTGGCTGTAGCTCATACCTTGTCGCCACGAACCAAAGTGAACTTCGTACACACTAATTGGCTCTGATTTCCAGTCTTTTTGGTTACGGCCCTGTAGCCAGGCGGCATCGTTCCACTCGTAGTGTGTGTCCCACACAATAGATGCAGTTGAAGGTGGCACTTCACTATGTTGCGCCATCGGATCTGCTTTATCGATTTGGTAGTCGTTAACTGTCATGATTCGGAATTTGTATGTATCTCCGTGATCAACAGTGGGGATGAATACTTCCCAGACACCTGATGCGCCAAGGGATCGCATTGGATGCGCCGTTCCATCCCAATGATTGAAGTCTCCAACTACTTGAATGCCCTTTGCATTTGGTGCCCATAAAGTAAATGCTGTACCAGAAACACTACCCAGTTCGGAATGAATGGTGATGACTCGCGCGCCAAGTGCATTGGTGAGCTGTTCATGTCGTCCTTCGGCAATGAGATGTAGGTCTAATTCGCCGACTGTCGGTAAATGCCGAAACGGGTCATCGCGCACGAGGGTGTCATCACCATAAACAGTTTCAACTCTGTAATCAGGAATGTTTGCAGTTAAAAGTGAACCCTCCCACACTCCACGATGCAGGTGAACCATTGGCACTCGAAAATCGTTTCCAATCACGACCACACTCAATGCAAACGGTTGAACGACTCGGAAAATCACCTTCCCTGATTCAAGGTGTGCTCCAAGAAATGAATGAGGATCAAAATGCCTACCATCGAGGATTGCATCTATGACGTCACGATGAAGTGTCATGGTGCTCTTCGTAAGGTGATGATGTGAGCGACTGAATCAAAAGGGTTCAGTTCAACATGAACATCTTTATGCCAGGTCCATGTCGTATCTGTGATGAGATTGTGGGCGATGAGTCGATCATTCCAATCAAAGCCAAGTTCTGGCATATTCAAATGAAGTGAGGTGCTTTGGGTGTTATGTGAATCGAGCGTGCAGATAACAAGGACGGTGTCATCTCTATCTGATTTGCTATAAGCAATGATGTGGGGTGAATCTGTTGCATGAAAGACAACATCGCGCAGAGTTTGCAGTGCTGGATGGTCTCGCCGCAATTCATTGAGTCGCTTGATGTAAGGCGCGAGCGTTCTGTTTTCGCGAGACGCTTTCGCCCAATCCCGAACCTTTAACTCGTACTTCTCGCTGTCTTTGTATTCTTCACTCCCCGCATGTAGGGGTGTTGCTTCGTATAGTTCGAATCCTGAGTACACACCCCAGGTAGGAGAGAGTGTGGCTGCAAGTGTTGCTCGAATCGCAAACCCTGCTGGTCCTGAATGTTGCAAGTAGTCGGGCAAGATATCTGGGGTGTTGACGAAGAAGTTAGGTCGCATGAATGCCGAGTCATCGCCGGAGAGTTGATTGGCATATTCGATGAGTGATTGTTTGTCGTTCTTCCACGTGAAATAGGTATAGGACTGCTGAAAACCAACTTCAGCCAAGATCCGCATCAAGTTAGGTGTAGTGAATGCCTCAGATAGGAAGATAACATCCGGATCGGTTGTGTTGATACTTCGGATCAAACGTTGCCAAAGCCAAACTGGTTTTGTGTGAGGGTTATCCACTCGAAAGATTCGAATATTGCGACTCATCCAAAACCGAACAATGCGTTCAATCTCTTCATACAAGCCTTCGGGGTCGGTATCGAAATGAAGCGGATAGATATCTTGATACTTTTTTGGCGGATTTTCAGCGTATGCGATGCTGCCATCTGGGCGAGACTTAAACCACGATGGATGACTTTCCACCCATGGGTGATCGGGCGATGCTTGCAATGCTAAGTCCAATGCAATTTCTATTCCTAAAGATTGGGCTTTTGCAACAAAGGCATCAAAGTCTTTCAAAGAGCCAAGTTCGGGATTGATTGCATCATGGCCACCCACCTTGTTACCAATTGCCCAAGGAGATCCGACATCATCTTTCATTGCTTCAAGTGAATTGTTCTTACCCTTTCGATGTGTTGAACCGATTGGATGAATTGGTGGCAAGTAAAGGACGTGGAATCCCATGTCAGCAATTGCGTTTAGTCGAGCGCTCGCGGTTTTGAACGTTCCTGATTTGTAGGGCTTAAGAGTTGCACCTTCAGATCGCGGGAAGAACTCGTACCACGATCCGTAGAGCGCGCGACGCCGTTCGACAAGTATCGGGAATTTCTTTGACACCGTAACTGAGTCTCGCAGTGGGTTTTCACTCAGCGCTTGATGAATTGTTGGGTGTATTGCAGCTTGCAGCCTGATACTGGCATCGAGTGAGGTGTCTGAAAGAACAGAGAGTGCTTGTTGAATTGCAGTTGTCACTTTTGCATCAAGGTGAAGTTCGCTAAGTGCTCGCTTGAGCAGCAATCCACCCGAAGTCAGTTCAAGTTCAGCATCAATATCTGCCGGGACTTTGATGGATGCATTATGAACCCACGTTCCCCACACGTCATCCCACGCTTCAATCTGAAAATAGGCAAGACCAATGACCTGGAATCTCACATCAATACTGAAGCGGTGATTGAACCCCGCTGTTGCTCGAAGTGTGCTGGATGTGCCATCTGCTTCGTAGAGAACGGCGCTTACTCCGAGCTTGTCGTGCCCCTCGCGGATTGCGGTTGCCCGAATTCGGATACGTTCATCGATGACCGCTTTCGCAGGCAATTCGCCACCCTCAACTACTGGCCAAACATCCTTAATAGGAAAGCGGCCAACCAGAGGATTGTGGCTCTTCACACACCTACGCTAATAGGGTCTAGGCATGCTTGAGAAATGCTTCGACTACTCTTGGAACACGTGAGAGCCATTCGACGCGTTAATGTTCAAACTGTCCTTCCTTCCTCCCTAGAAGGCCTTGCCATTTTGGCTGGAAACCTTCGCTGGTGTTGGGACGATGTAACCCTCAACCTCTTTTCGGAGATTGACCCACAACTCTTTCGAGAAGTAGGGGATGATCCAGTTCAGTTACTGGCGGATGTGGCGGCAAGTCGACTCGAAGAACTTGCCCAGAATCCAGACTATGTCAATCGAGTACACATGGCAGTGACAGGACTGAATGAGTATTTGAGTCGAAGTGCTTGGTATCAGACACTTGATTCATCAGCACCGAAAGCAATTGCATATTTTTCTGCCGAGTTTGGCGTAGCAACACAGTTGCCGCAGTATTCGGGTGGTTTAGGTATTTTGGCGGGCGATCATCTCAAGGCAGCGTCTGATTTAGGTGTGCCAATTGTTGGTATCGGATTGTTCTATCGTGCGGGTTACTTCAGACAATCACTTTCGGCCGAAGGTTGGCAAGAAGAACAGTATCCAGTAACTGACCCGAATGCTTTACCGCTATCACTGCTTCGCGAAAGCGACGGAACGCCTGCAAGAATTTCTATCGGATTGCCCGGCGGCAATCGACTGCTTGCTCATGTTTGGGTAGCGCAAGTTGGTAGAGTGCCATTGCTCTTACTTGATTCAAATGTAGAAGATAACGCCCCAGCACAACGAGATGTAACGGATCGCCTCTACGGAGGTGGCCATGAACATCGTTTGTTGCAAGAAGTATTGCTAGGTATTGGAGGTGTGCGAGCAATTCGCACGTTCAGCCGCATCACTGGCTTTGCAACACCTGAGGTCTATCATTGCAACGAAGGTCACGCAGGCTTTCTTGCACTCGAACGAATTCTTGAACATGTTGGTGCTGGTCTCGACTTTGATACAGCTCTTGAAGTTGTTCGCGCAGGTACAGTTTTTACCACCCACACTCCGGTCCCCGCAGGAATCGATCGCTTTGATAAATCTCTCATCGAACAATTTTTTGGTGGAGATAATGAAGCAGACGAAGTTCCACTCCAACGAATACTCGCACTAGGAACAGAAGATTTTGTCGGAGGCGAGTCCCATATTTTCAATATGGCAGTGTTTGGGTTGCGGCTTGCGGCACGAGCAAACGGCGTAAGTTTGCTGCACGGCGAAGTGAGCAGAGACATGTTCAATGCACTCTGGTCAGGCTTTGACACTCACGAAGTTCCTATCACTTCGATCACCAATGGTGTGCACGCGGGAACTTGGGTAGCACCTGAAATCTTGAAACTTGCAGGAGATGCCTCAGTCGACGAGCCCGTTGGCTGGGAACGTATTGCAGGTGTGAACGATAACGACTTCTGGACTATCAAGCGTGCGTTGCGCGAACGATTAGTAATGAATGCTCGCGATCGATTGAAGAAGTCGTGGTTGAAGCGTGGTGCGACTGAAGCGGAACTTGATTGGATTAACGACGTACTTGATCCAAACATTCTTACGATTGGTTTTGCACGTCGAGTGCCGTCCTATAAGCGCTTAACTTTGATGTTGTCAGATCCTGTTCGGCTGAAGTCATTACTGCTACATCCAACACGACCAATCCAGTTAGTGATTGCTGGTAAATCGCATCCAGCAGATGAGGGTGGCAAGAAACTGATTCAGGAACTCGTCAGATTTACAGATGATCCAGAAGTTCGTCATCGAATTGTGTTCTTACCCGATTACGACATGGGTATGGCCAGTTGGATGTATCCCGGCTGCGATGTGTGGCTCAATAACCCACTTCGGCCGCTGGAAGCTTGCGGAACATCAGGAATGAAAGCAGCACTCAATGGTGCGTTGAATCTTTCAATTCTTGATGGTTGGTGGGACGAGTGGTATGACTCAAAGAATGGTTGGGCGATTCCAACTGCCGATGGTGTGCTCGATCAAGATCGTCGTGATGACTTGGAAGCAAATGCACTCTATAACTTGATTGAAAAGAATGTCACTCCTATTTTCTACGATCAAACTAATGGCCTTCCGCTACGCTGGTTAGAACTTGTCAAACACACCTTGGCGACTCTTGGACCAAAAGTATTGGCAAGCCGCATGGTGCAGGACTATGTCAATCTTCTCTATCGGCCAACTGCAGTTTCGGCGCGTCAATTCAACGCAGATAACGCACGGCTTGCACGCGAACTTGCGGTATGGAAGCGACGAATTCGAAGTGCATGGAGTTCAGTGCATGTCGAACACATTGAAATGATTGATCTCAAGCCAGTGGCTCAGCAAGGCGATAAGGTCGAAGTGCACGCGTATGTAGCTTTAGGATCACTCACACCACAAGATGTCGCAGTTGAACTCATCTACGGTAGAGCGGATGCCAATGATCGAATCATTAATCCAGTTCGAGTTGAACTCAGTGCACTCAGTCAATTTGATGGTGTGAGATGGCGATATGTTAGTGAGGTTGTCCTTGAAACTGCTGGCACCGTTGGCTACACAGTTCGAGTCATTCCAAAGCACGCAGGGCTTACTAACGCGGCTGAACTCGGTTTACAGTCAGTCGCTCACTAGCACTTGTCGAAACACCAGAACTGAACGCGGTTGAAGCCGTAACACAGAGGATGCCGAGTAGGTAAGTGCCTCAACTTTTCCGCCTGGATGTGTTGAATCGAATTCGATCTGCCAACCTAGTGCCCAATGGGAATCAGGCAACGTGAAATCTCTTACTTCGTCATCCGCATGAAAAATCACGAAGAATGCATATTCTGAATTTTCGAGCGTCGAATAAGCATTTTGGTTGAGAAACATTCCGAGTGTTCGAAGTTCAGTGTCGAGCCATTCTTCTTCAGTGAGCTCTTGACCATGTGTCGCAAACCAACCGATATCTTTCACGCCTTGCTGATTAGTTGGAGCACCCCACCGGTAATTTCGGTGACGAAAAGCAGGATACATTTTTCTTAACTGCATCAGGTGACGCGTGGTCTCAAGTAAGTCTGTGTTTTTCTCTTGCAGAGACCAATCAATCCATGAAATCTCATTATCTTGGCAATATGGGTTGTTGTTTCCGCCTTGGGTTCGACCAAGTTCATCACCTGCAACAAGCATTGGAATCCCACTTGCTAGGGTCAAGGTTGCAAGTAAGTTGCGGTGTTGTTGCATTCGAAGCGCGTTGATGCTTCGGTTCGTTGTTTCGCCTTCATGTCCATGATTCCAGGAACGATTTGAATCACTGCCATCTTTGTTGTGCTCGAGGTTTGCCTCATTGTGTTTATGGTTATAACACACAACATCCCACATAGTGAATCCATCATGTGCTGTCACGTAGTTGATTGAGGCACGAGGGCGTCTATCCTCATCAACAAATAAATCAGCAGAGCCCGATAGGCGAGAAGCTAGTTCCGCAATTCCAGGAGCAGCACCTCGCCAAAAATCTCTCGAAGTATCCCGGAATCGGTCATTCCATTCACTCCAGATGCGTGGGAAATTGCCGACTTGATATCCGCCGGGACCGATATCCCATGGTTCGGCAATGAGTTTGACACTTTGTAAGACAGGATCTTGACCCATCGCCTGAATCAGAGGTGCGCGCATGTCTACATCGTGATTCATTCGGGCAAGTGCAGGGGCTAAGTCAAAACGAAAACCATCAACGTGCATTTCTTCAACCCAATAGCGAAGTGAGTCCATAACGAGTTGCATCACTTGTGGATGCCACGTGTTCAGAGTGTTACTGCAACCAGTTGTGTCGAAATAAAACTGTGGATCTTCGGCAAGTCGATAGTAGTTTGCATTATCGATACCTTTGAAACTCAATAGTGGACCGCGTGGACCACCTTCACAAGTGTGGTTGTAAACAACGTCAAGTAACACTTCAATTCCTGCCTGATGGAAGGTCTTGACCATGTTTTTAAATTCATTAACTTGCCCTCCACGCGTGCCACTTGCTGAATAGGCATGATGTGGTGCGAAATATCCAAGTGTGTTGTAACCCCAATAGTTGACAAGTCCGTTTCGCAGCAGATGTTCCTCATGACCAATTTGATGAATTGGCAAGAGTTCAATTGCTGTCACGCCAAGCGACAGCAAATACTCAATGATTGCTTCATGAGCAAGACCTGCATATGTTCCTCGAAGATGCTCTGGCACTGCAGGATGAAGCATTGTCATTCCTTTGACGTGTGCTTCGTAAATGACTGAGCGATGCCATCTGATGTCAGGTTTTACATCGCCACTCCAATCAAAGTCATTGGCCACCACAATGCTTGAAGGTACAAAGGCTGCAGAGTCATGTGTATCAGGTACGGATTCGTCGTCTGGTTGATCTGGGTTATATCGATAGCCAAACACCGCTTGATGCAGAATCCAATCGCCATCGATTGCTTTCGCATAAGGGTCAACTAGAAACTTATGAGGGTTATGCCGGTGTCCGAGGGAAGGATCCCATTCGCCGTGTACTCGAAAGCCATAGCGTGCTCCAGCCGCAATGTTCGGTACGAAGCCATGCCAAATGCCGCGAGCTTTATCTGGTAGTCGCCACCGGGTCTCACCACCGTCGTCTTCCCTCACGCAGAAGTCAACCGCAGTGGCATTGTCGGCGAAGAGTGCAACATTCACTCCGCCCTCCACCAACGTGACACCAAGGGGATAGGGACGGTTGCTGATCGAGGCATACTGGAAGTTAAACGGGCTCATCAAGCGGGCACACTACCTAAATATCGGGCAAATCGATGCAGCGGCGCTCAAGGTCGGGCTAGCATTAGCAAAGTGTTAATCAACGAGGTGAAGTAAACGTCAGATGCGAATCTATTTAGATAATGCTGCTACAACAGCAGTTCTGCCAGAAGTAATTGAGGTAGTAACGCGCGAATTGTTGCAAACTGGCAACCCCTCGAGTTTGCATACTGATGGCAGAGAAGCGCGCAAGGATGTTGAAGTTGCTCGCGAACAGATTGCTGAATCCCTCGGTTGTCGCGCCGGCGAAGTGATTTTCACGGCAGGTGGCACGGAAGCGAACAATTTAGCCATCAAAGGAATGTTCTGGTTTGCTCGCGAACAGAACCCAGAAAAACGGATTGTGATTGTCAGTGCAATTGAACATCATGCGGTGCTTGATCCTGCATTGTGGTTAGAAACTTCTGCTCAAGCCACAGTGCTTTTCGCACCCGTTGATGAACTTGGAAAGGTCGATGTTCAGAAACTTGAATCCATAATTCTGAAACACAAAGACAATATTGCACTCGTGAGTGTGATGTGGGCGAACAATGAAGTTGGCACCATTCAACCCATCGAAGAGATTGCACACTTAGTACATGCACACGGAATTCTCTTTCACACAGATGCAGTTCAAGCCATTGGATCCCTGTCCGTCAGGTTTGATGCGTTGCCGATTGACGCAATGACGATTAGTGGACACAAGCTTGGCGGACCAATGGGAGTTGGCGCACTGTTGTTAAAGCGCGAATTGAAAGCAATACCTCTGCTTCATGGTGGAGGACAAGAGCGAGAAATACGTTCAGGAACACTTGCTACACATCTTATTGCGGGTTTTGGTAAGGCAATTGAAATAGCCGTGTCGAAACAAACGGAGTATGCGCAAAAAGTTTCTTTACTTCGGGATGCTTTTATTCACGGTGTTGAACAACATGTTGAAGGGGCTCGTTTAATGGGTGACCCAGTCAATAGGCTTCCTGGCAATGCACATTTTTGTTTTGATGGCGCTGAAGGTGACGCGTTATTGATGCTGTTGGACGCTGCTGGCGTCTCGTGTTCGACAGGATCTGCTTGCACTGCAGGTATCGCTCAACCTTCACATGTGTTACTCGCGATGGGACTAAGTGAACGTGAAGCAATTGGTGCGTTGAGATTTTCGCTAGGGCGACACTCCACTTTGGAGGAGATTCAAACTGTTGTTGATTTGTTACCTGAGATAGTTGCAAGAGCTAGGCGGGCAGGAAAAACTACAGTCAGGACTTCTTGAGAGAATAGGCGCATGAAAATTCTTGCAGCCCTCTCGGGGGGAGTTGACTCCGCTGTGGCAGCAGCACGTGCAGTACGGGCGGGGCACGAGGTTACGGGGGTACATCTTGCCCTGTCTGCCAACCCGCAGTCGTATCGCTCGGGTGCACGGGGATGTTGCTCACTAGAAGATTCACGTGACGCGCGGCGTGCAGCGGATGTCTTAGGAATTCCTTTTTATGTATGGGATATGGCAGAGGAATTTCATCAAGGAGTCGTAGAAGATTTTCTCTCAGAATATTCAGAAGGTAGAACCCCAAACCCGTGTCTTCGTTGCAATGAGAAAATTAAATTCTCTGCCTTACTTGACCGCGCACTTGCTCTTGGCTTTGATGCTGTGTGCACTGGACATTATGCCCAACTTGAAA
>JAURLB010000166.1 GCA_030831445.1 Candidatus Nanopelagicales bacterium
GGCACAACTGCACCCTTATATTCAACTGGAATTCCACCGAGTGGATAGTCTTTACGCTGCGGATGACCCGGCCAATCATCTGGCATTTGAATTCGTGTAAGTGCTGGATGCCCGTCAAAAATAATGCCAAAGAAGTCATATGTTTCGCGTTCATGCCAATCCGCATTTGGCCAAAGAGCGGTGATGGATGGCATGTGTGGGTTGGAGTCTGGTAGCGCAACCTGAACTCGAATTCGTCGGTTATGGGTCATTGAAAGCAAATGAATCACTGCTACGAGTTCACGGTTCGTATCGTGTGGAAAGTGCACACCGGAGACCGATGCACACATTTCAAATCGCAATTTTTCATCATCTCTCAAATACTGGCAGACTGAAAGAACATGATCTGCTTTTGCATGAATTGTGAATTCTCCGCGATCAACTGTGTAGTACTCAATTGCGTCTTTTGCCTTGATACCTGAACTTGTAAGTGCTTTTTCCAAAACACTTGCTGCTGCGTCAAACCAGGAACCAAATGGCTTGCTACTTGCACCGGGCATCACAACAGGTGCTACGAGTCCACCAAAACCTGATGTGTCACCGGAATCATTGTTTCGAAATGCGCCAATGCGAACATCGACTTGATGTCCTTGTGTTACACCAGAAGTTTTGTCTACTTCGCTCACCGCAACAATCCCTTCTGCAGAATTGTTGGTGTGGCATTGAGTGCAATCTCTTCTAATTCAGTTATCTCTTTTTCACGATTCTTTCCAAGTTTGGTGTTTTGAATCTTGTCATGAATTTCTAAGATAGCATCAAGTAGCATTTCGGGGCGTGGCGGGCAACCAGGTAAATACACATCTACTGGCACAACGTGGTCCACACCTTGAACAATTGAATAGTTATTGAACATGCCACCAGACGATGAGCACGCACCCATGGCAAGTACCCACTTTGGGTTTGGCATCTGGTCATAAATCTGACGCAATACTGGAGCCATCTTCTGGCTGACTCGACCGGCAACAATCATTAAGTCAGCTTGACGAGGTGAACCACGAAAAACTTCCATACCAAAACGGGCTAAGTCATATCGACCTGCACCTGATGCCATCATTTCAATTGCACAGCACGCTAAACCAAAACTTGCTGGCCACAATGATCCCTTACGCGCATAACCAGCTGCGAACTCGACTGTTGTGAGTAGAAATCCGCTTGGAAGTTTTTCTTCAAGACCCATTTAATCCCACTCCAGTCCGCCACGTCGCCACACGTACACATAAACAACTAATACTGCAACGATAAAGAGCAGCATTTCAACTAAACCAAATATTCCGAGCGCATCAAATGACACTGCCCATGGATAGAGAAACACGATTTCAATATCGAAAATAATAAAGAGCATTGCAGTGAGGTAATACTTCACTGGGAAGCGGCCACCGCCCATTGGCTGAGGGGTAGGTTCGATACCGCATTCATAGGCATCGACTTTGGCTCGGTTATAGCGTTTTGGTCCTGTAAACGTTGCTGCAACGACTGAGAAAATTGCGAATCCGCCGGCAAGTAACCCAAGTGTCAAGATGGGCAAGGCGACGTTGTTCACGCTCGTTCTCCCTTGGCGATTTCGCTAGAAACTTAATTGCCCTAATTCTAGTAGTCGGGCGAGATCAGGCTGAGGGTCAGTTGGGCTTGACTGCGCTATGGATTGCAACGATTCCACCAGTGAGATTTTGGTAACTCACATTTGCCCAGCCAGACTGTTCAATCTCGGCTGCGAATTCACCTTGTGTGGGCCATTGGCTGATTGATTCAGCCAAATAGACGTACGCTTCCGGGTTAGAAGCAGTCCGTTTAGCCACCTCAGGTAACGCTTTCATGAGGTAGTTGAAATACAGTGTTCGAAATTGGGGGTTCGCAGGGTGAGAGAACTCACATATCACCAATCGGCCACCTGGCTTTGTGACTCTCAGCATCTCTTCAAGTGCTCTTTTCGTGTTGTGAACATTGCGAATCCCAAACGAGATGGTCACGACATCAAATACATTGTCCAAAAACGGGAGCGCAAGTGCATCACCCTGAATAAAAGGCATGCCAGGATTCTTGGACTTACCTGTCTCGAGCATTCCAAAAGAAAAGTCCATCGGAACAACAAATGCACCGGAGTCTCCGAAGGCTAAAGAAGAAGTTCCAGTGCCTGCCGCTATATCTAAAACTTTATCGTCGACTCGCGCTCGGGATGCTTTTACCGTTGCTTTTCGCCAAACTCGAGTTTGACCAAAAGACAAAATGTCATTCACGATGTCATAGCGTGCTGCGACATCATCAAACATTTTGGCAACCTCATGCGGTTGCTTATCTAGGTTGGCTCTAATCACGTTCTAATTCTCCACGATTGGGCACGTATTTCATAATGGTAATAACCTTCACCCATGTCCATTGCTGCTGAGGTAATTGCGCCTGCCGCTATTCCCGAATTAGTGGTTTCAACCGAACTTCTCGCTAGCGATCATCTCTTCTCAACTCTTCCTTTGATATCGCTATTGCCAGCCCACGGTGGAATGGCTTGGGTGCAAAACGATGAAGGAATCATTGGTTGGGGTGAAGCTGCTCGAATAGTCGTTCGCGGACGCGAGCGTTTCTCCCGAGCGCAACGATGGTGGAATAGCACAATTAAGCAGGCCGAAGTCAGTGACACATTAGCTATTGATGGCACAGGGCTTGTCGCTTTCACATCATTCGCTTTTGAACCAGGACGTTCCGTCATTGTTATCCCCGAAGTTGTTGTTGGTAGAAAAAATGGAAAGACCTGGATTACAACAATTCACGAAAAGTCCGATGATTCACCACGACTCGTAGTAACAGAACCCGATGCACGAATTACTACTGGAACTATTCAATGGGAAGAGGGAACACAGCCTCTTTCTGTTTGGCAAAGAACTGTTGCAAGTGCAATTGAAAAAATCAATCATGGTGATTTAGATAAAGTTGTACTTGCCAGAGACATAGTTGCACACGCGTCTAATCCACTTGATGTTCGAAACTTACTTGAAAATCTGGGGAA
>JAURLB010000167.1 GCA_030831445.1 Candidatus Nanopelagicales bacterium
CATCGCTAAACCAATACAAAATCCGACAAGTGTCTGTCCCATTCGGATCACTATCAAATGCATTGACGGCGCCTTTCAGCGCAACGTGATATCGAGTGTACAAATCTCCATTTAAGTTGCCCTGATCTTTAATTTTTTGATTAAAGCCATCCAAAGAATTGGCGTCGAGTGTCATCCAACTTTGTCTCTCAACAAATGAAGCCCCAAAGCCGAAAATCGCCGCGGTCATCTCAATTTTATCTACTTGATCTTCGTTATATGACACGAGAGATTTAACGAACCCTTCCATTGGTAAAACTCTTAGACCAAAGGGGTCATTGCCCGGTCTCTTTGAATTTCCAACCAGCGACTTCGACTCATCGACGAGAAAAACGACCGAAATCCTACGCTTCTGAGTAATGCAATCGCGCAGATCTTTTCCTAATTGCGCATCAGCAGAATTACTCGCCCACGAGGCGTCGCGAACTTCTGATGCTCCTGCAATCGGTGCCCAAGCGACAAGTGCGGAAGCACTAAGAAGACCAGCGAGAAGTAGACGCAATGAATTCTTCTTCATCGCGCACTCTCAATGGCGACAATCGCGATGTGGGCACAGGCTAAAAGGGTTGTCGCGTAACTCAAAAACATTTTCAAAGGTCTAAACCAGCTCAAGTTCAGATAATTCGGGTCAGATCTGGCCTTTTGATCTTTATTTGACACAATTGCTCCAACAATTGCCGTCACTACACAAAGGCCGTATCCGATCAAAGAATCAAAGGCAAACATGACAATTGCCGCGGCGACTAACGCCGACATGATCCCCAAAAGGGCAATCGGGGGACGCCGAAGACCCGAAATTGAGTCCGATTCAAAATCGCTCAACGTCAAATCACTCATATACATTCCCCTAATTCTTTGCAGTCAAGATCTGTCTTAGTTATTACGCGTTTGCTTCAAACAATTCAATAGGCAGTTCTATAGAAATCAGAACCAGCCCTTATTTCCTGTCGAATAGACCCGATTGAACTCTTCATCTGATTTCGTCAGATAGATGATTCCTTCAATAAATCCAATGATTCCCATCGGAATTGCGCCAATTCCGCAGGTCAGAATTGAAACAAGAAGCATGATTAATCCTTCTTTTGAATATCCCAAAATGAATTTGTGGATACCAAGAGCACCCAAAAGAATGCCGCAAATGCCTGCCGCGATTTTGTTGCCAGAAACATCCTTTTGCATTGATCCTGGATTTGGGACATTCGGAAATGAATTAAACGGGTCAGACATACTTAATGCTCCAATAATCAAAAGTGACGGAATCGTAAACCAAATAAGATCCCAAGACGGAGCATATGTTTAATTGTGATACAAATCTTCATTGAAAGATGCAGCGTTTTCAATATTCAGTTATTTGAGGATTGGAAGTCATAATTCATGGGGATAATCAACGGTCAATTTCTTCGTAACCGTATAAATAACTTGATAAATAGGTCTCTTTCGCGAGGCAGTTTTCTAGCGATTGCCCTGCTTATGGCCATGACAGGGTTGATTATCCTCTTGGGAACCCTCATATTGGGCATTTGGCATGTCGATCTTGAAACGAAAACAGACGGCATCATTAACGTCGCTTGGGAAGTGCTCCTTCGAGCAATGTCCCCAGATCAGCTCGCCACAAACCAAAAATGGCCAGCCCGGATCATCCTGTTAGTCATCACGCTTGTCGGTTTATTGCTGGTATCCACCCTCATTTCGATCCTTAATTCGGTGATCGAACGGCGTATGGAATTTCTACATAGAGGCCGCGGAGAGGTACATCTCTCAAATCACATCGTTGTACTGAATTGGAACAAATTCGGAATTCGGGTCATCCGAGAAATCGCCAATTCGGCTGAACCTGGTCATTCTCCACGACAGGTCGCTGTGCTCTGCGAAGAAGACCCAATCTCTCTCATGCACGACATTTCCGCCTCCTTAGCTACCGACAAGGAACTCGAGACATCAATCATTCACAAGCGATATCTGCGTCATCCAGAAAAGTGGATCACCATTCGTCGCGGAGCTGCAACTAATACCTCCGACCTTGCACACCTGACATCAATCAATAACGCTCATTCGGTCATCATTTTGCAAAATCAAGAAGACTTCGAGTCTCGCACTATCAGATCAGTTCTCGCGATTGATTCCACCTTGGCTAAAGATTCTCAAAATGCAATGCCCAACAAACAGCTTGCACTCCCTGTCGTGACCTTCGTTGAACATCATGCTCTCGCAACACGCCTTGATGCTCGACTTTCACTTATCGCTACTCGTGCTGATCAAGATCGTCGGTATCTCAATTACATCCCACTTAGCCCAGATGACATTCGCCACGGAATTGAAACTCAAGTTTCTCGACATCGTGGACTTTCGGCGGTCTACCAAGACCTACTTAACTTTGGAGGCCAGGAACTTTATTTAGTAGATGGCAAAACCATTGGAGGAACATTTGGAGAATTCCTCAGCCGATCAGAACATGCCACTCCTCTATGTCTGATGAACGGTTCTCACGTTGACTTTTGGCCGAACTGGGATCAACCGATATCAAATATGCAAGTCGTCGTCTTGGCAGAAAATCAAACACACGCTCAACGTAACGTCATCGCTCATTCAACATTTCAAATTAAAGGTGCGCGGGGAAACGGGCGACACCTCAACATAGTTTCCGAAAACTATCTTTTTGTCGGGTGGAACAAATCGTCCCTCAGGCTTGCTAACTCACTTGAAGAAATTCTTCCGAATAATTCTCAGTTGAACATCATCTTGCGTTCAAGTGATGCAACTCCAGAGATATCAACATTCAGCGGGTTGCCGATTCAAATATTTGATTGTCATGCCCCTGATCCACTCGATGATGCAGAATTTTTGAAGACAATTGATCATGTTGTCGTCTTCGCTGACGAGAATGCGACTGCGGGCGAAAGCGACGCAATGGTTTTAGTTGACTTGGTTGCATGTCGACATCACGTCAATCAAATCAATGATTTGCAACGTAGATTTACAGTTGTTGCCGAACTTCGCACCAGGTCAAGCCGATATATTGCCGGCGTCAGACTTGCCGATGATCTTCTCGTCAATGACTCGCTCATGGCATCTACCGCTGTTCAACTTGCGTTTACACCCGAACTCGAACCGATCTTTATGGCCCTTCTCTCGATTGATGACCCAGTTGAACTCGTAACTCGCCACATCAATAAACTGGACTCGAATCTTGTTGGAATGACTTGGCAAGACCTGATAGTCAGAGTTGCTCAAGAGACGGGCGAGATCGCACTTGGATTTCGGCGTGTCGTCAATGATGAGCCAGAAGTTCTGCTCAATCCAATTCGCACTACCATTTTGCAATCGCAAGATGAAGTTGTCCTACTGTCACAACGAAACCAAGGTTGAATCACAATGATGTGGCTACTTTCTCTAATCATTCTTCTACCCACAGGTTGGATGGCATTAGATATTTCTATTGGTGATCAAATCAATCGCGGCATTGAATCGTTGATTTCAACCGATGGAACTCTTGCCGATCAGAAGATAGCCATTGCCTTCATAGCAGGCGCACTTGTTGCTGCCACGCCGATACACATCATTCTTCGTTATCTCGCAACACTCGTTCACGAACTCGGCCACGCTTTCACTGCCGGAATTCTTGGTGCTCGTCCTCGGACCATCACAATCGCGCCGAGTTCATCGGGTCTCGCAACTTATGAAGCTCCTCGGTCATGGGGTCGTGGTCGGATCTCAATAGTTACCTTCACTGGTTATCCGGCCCCTGCTATTGCTTCACTCGCTGCCATAAACGCTGTAAGGAGTGGACACATATATGCATGGTTTCTCTTTGCTTCTATAACACTTGCCACTTCGTTGATACTTCTGATCCGAAACGCTTGGGGCATCACTTGGACGTTGTCTTCAGTTGTTGCTTGCTACTTCATCGCCAAATACGCATCTCTTGAAATACTCGGAATTGTGTTAGTAGGACTTAGTGGCTATTTGGCAATAGAAGGAATTCGACATACCTGGGCTCAAATCCAAATTGTTCGGCTTCACCGTGGATCGGGTTGCGATGCTGAAAAGATTGGCGACGCTTGGCCAGGAACTTCGGGATTCTTTGCCTGGGTCCATCTCATAACAGTTGTCTGCATCAGTGCATACGCAGCAACTCGTGCAGTCTCTCCCTATTCCCAAGAAATAGTCGATTGGGTTCAACAACAAATGAACTAGTCGCGCTTGCGACCCTTGCGCTTCGTCTCATACCGCATTCCCGTTCCAGGCAAGGTAAATGTCCAATATCGAACCTTGTTGACAGATCGCGTAAACCTAATAAACCCGGGCAATGGGGACAAGCTCCAACCAATTCCGCTTTTGCTGAAGTTAATTCTGAAGAAGCCTAAGTTGATTGATTTACGGAACTGTAGGGCCATAGGAGTGAAGGCTATTAATCATTTGATAATTTAACTCACTATATGTTTGATTTCGTTAAAGCCTTTTGGGAAAAAGTGAGTAGCTCTGGTGGCGGGTTTACACCTAAGGGTATTGCCGTTCGGCTTGGAATATCTGTCGCCGCAAGTTTGATCGCAAGCATCATGTACGCCACGTTTATTCGCTCAGATGATGCAAATACACAATCGGTAACCGAGGTCACCGTTCTCGTACCAATGACAAGCGGCGATTCCACACCACTGATCCCGGCGACAGCAACGCCAACTACCCCTGCAACCAGCACAACCTTGATAGTTACGACAACCATCGCGCCCAACAAGACCACTGCTGCTGCAGAATTTGTCTCTCCGATCGCGAGCAATCCCAAAGATGGCCTTTATCTACTTAACGACATATTGAAACCAAAAGATTGGTCGAAATTTACTGGTGGAACGTGCCCCGTTTTTGTTTCGCTTGTTTTAGCGGACAGTATTCGTCTATTCAAATGGTCCACCGATCGCTGGATCGACTACTCCGATCTGCTCACTATTGCCAATGTCGGAACTCCATTACGCGTGAAGTCAGTTGATGTCACCAATGACGGCAATATTGATTATCTATACGAATTTGAAAATCCGGTCGTGGGCGGCCCGAAGCTTGGCGCCGTTTTTGCTCAGAAAGAATGTTCTTGGCACTGGATCGACGTAGAGGATCAGGGTTCTGTTTCACGCACCACTCCGTACCTCAACCATGACTCATCGTATTTATCGATGGTTGACCCAAACACTGGCCAACCATTCATCGTGAACTACAACCAATTGATTGATCGCTTTGAGGTTGTTCGCTGAACAGGGCTCGTAGCGTAACTGCCGTCGTTTACCACTAATTGTCTTAGGACAATCCTCAATACCGAGCCAAATAAACCAGTCCCGACTTGATTAGTTACTTAAATAACCGCCGAAATTCTTGTGATAATCTCTCATCGCATTGTCCTACTAATGGGGTATTAGACACTAATAAAAGGAACAATTATGACCACATGGAATGAACTTGTTGGATTTCTTGCTACCAATTACACGTGCACAATTAACGGCACTTCCGTTTCCCTCCCATATTCATTTCCCGATGGGCGCTCGCAAAATGTCTTCGTGAATCTCGATGGAAACGAGGAGCGAGGTGAATGGGTTTACGTTACTTCGGCAATTGCTGACATGAGTCATATTGGGAAATTGGAGGCGATATGTCGAATGGCTACCTCAAGAATTTGCGGAGGCGTAATAATTGATGGAAACTTTATTGTCCTTCGTGATGCAATGCCACTTGAAAATATGGACGCGAATGAAATCAACGGTCTGATTGGCACTGTTGTTGGAATCGCCGATGAGCTTGAACAGATGTTCACTGGTGAGAACAATTTCTAAAATCTAATTCACTTAGCGCTAATTAGAGACCTTTGATTAATCTCTCTGAGGTTGTTCGCTGGATAGCGATCACTCGGTTTTTATGGCCAGTAATAAACCATGACAACACTTGATCCTGGTTGAACGATTCCGTCTGGAACCACCATCTCGTTATCTTCGAGTTCTTCTGGCGAAGACAACCAAACCCCGACATAAACATTCTCGTCGTCTGGATTGTTGAACCACTGTGGGTCGGCGACCGGATCAGCGCTGTCACCTTGCTCGTACAGCCAACCGCTCTCTTCAATCTCGGCTTTTACTTGAGCAAACACTTCTTCTGCTGATCCTTCAATCTCGAAATACTCGGAGTAGGTGTCAACTGCATCCAAGCCAAAGTAATAACCCATCGTGTCTTGATTGATCTTGACACCCGAGATGTTGACCACGTCGTCCCACCACATCGGCTTTGCAACTGGCACGTCAGCTTCACATTC
>JAURLB010000168.1 GCA_030831445.1 Candidatus Nanopelagicales bacterium
CACCATGATTCGAGATGCTTCGGGAGAAGCAAACCAATTGGGACAATTTGCGGGACTCGGCAAAAAATCACCACTGCTTGCAAGTAGTTTTGCGTTCTTACTGCTTGCCCTTGCTGGTATTCCTTTGACAAGTGGCTTTACGGGAAAATTCGCAGTGTTTGCCGCGGCGTTTGAAGCAGGTGCTGCACCACTCGTTGTGCTTGCAGTTATTGCAAGTGCTATTGCTGGCTTTTTCTATGTTCGTCTGATTGTGCTGATGTTCTTTACAGATGCCAACAATGATGAAGTATCTGTAGTTGTTCCGAGTTTGTTCACGCGTACAGCGATTAGTGCCAGCGTATTCGTGACTCTACTTCTGGGAGTAGTGCCAGGTCCACTCTTAGACCTACTTGCTGACGTTGTGTTTTTAAAGTAACGCTATGACAACCGAACCATTTTCACTGCAGCGACTTGAACCCAATTTGGGTAGTCAAATTGCTGCCGATCTAGTTGTTGTTGAAGAAAAACTCATGCAAGCGGCGACTACTTCGGATCCGTTTATCTCCGAAGTCGCTTCACACTTGGCTCAAGCTGGAGGTAAGCGTTTACGTCCAATGCTCTGTTTGATTTCAGGTCAGCTCGGGCATCCCACGGCAGAGCTTCTTGATGCGGCAGTCGTCGTTGAGATAACGCACCTTGCTACCTTGTATCACGATGATGTCATGGATGAGGCAGTAAAACGTCGAGGTGCAGATTCAGTTAACAGTCGCTGGAACAACACCATTGCTATCTTGACTGGAGATTTTCTTTTTGCCAAGGCATCACAGATTTTGGCCAACCTAGGTCCGGATGCAGTGCTGTTGCAGGCAGAAACGTTTGAACGTCTAGTGTCTGGCCAGATTCATGAAACTGTTGGCCCAGATAATGATGTGAATCAGATTCACCACTACTTGCAGGTCTTGTCTGATAAAACTGGTTCACTAATTGCTACGAGTGCCAGATTCGGTGGCATGTTCTCTGGCTTGCCGCATGATGCGCTTCAGGCACTTTCAGCCTATGGTGAAGCACTTGGAGTTGCATTTCAAATTGCGGATGACATTCTTGATATCTCTTCTGAATCAAGTGAATCTGGCAAGACTCCTGGAACTGATTTGCGAGAGGGAATCTTGACGCTGCCCATGATGTTTGTACTGAATACAAACAAGCCAGAGGACAAGGAATTGATTGCCCTTCTTGGAAAACCGCTTACAGATGATGAAACTCAACAAGCGATCATGTTGCTTCGAAAACACGATGCTATCCAAGAGGCAAGGGCCGAAGCCGAAAAATATATTGCGATAGCCAAACAACAGGTTGTAAAGCTTCGGGAGATTGCCCTAATTCAAAGTGAAGGATTTGGCCCCCAATCTCCTTCGGCACTTGAGGCGTTAGACCTCATTGCAAACTCTGTGCTTGACCGTCGGGTGTAGACCAATACGTGCAAGTCGGTTAGCTGGCGCTCGCTCTGGACTTAGATTTCAATCCCCTACGTAGTGCGTCACTTGCAAAAATGGTGAGTGCTATCCACACGAGGATATATCCAATCCAGCGTTCACTTGTCATTGTTTCACCAACGATGAAATAGCCAATGATGAACTGAATAGTTGGACTGAGATATTGCAAAATTCCCATACTTGAATACGGAATTCGTACAGCGGCTGCACCAAAAGCTAATAGTGGTAGTGCTGTGAAGAGGCCAGCCATAATTGCGAAGAATGTATGCGAGATACCAGCACTACCAAAGACAAGTTGGGATGTGACGCCAAGATAAATGAGGTAGCCGAGTGCTATCGGGAAAACCCAAATTGATTCAATAGTTAAACTCTCAACACCATCAAGGCCAGCGAGCTTCTTCAACATTCCATAAATACTGAACGAGAAACCAAGAATCAAGCCAATCCAAGGTATTGATCCGGAGTTAATCGTTAACCACAACACACCAGTAGCTGCGATGCCAATTGCTAACCATTGAACTTTCTTGAGTTTTTCTGCGAAAACGAAAATTCCTAAAGCAACATTGATAAGCGGATTGATGAAATATCCAAGCGAAGAGTCGATGACATGTTCATTTGTCACTGCCCAGATATAAAGGCCCCAGTTCGTGGTGACCGCGATTGCTGCAGCAAGTAAAAGCAGCATTACGCGACGATCTTTCATCGAGTCGAATATTTTTTTCCAATTGCGCAAGACGAGATTGATGATGATCAGAAAGAACAAACTCCACACCATTCGGTGAGCAAGAGTTTCTAAGGCTGTAGAGGGTTCAACTAATGGCCAATACAAGGGTGCAAGACCCCAAAGTCCGTAAGCAATAACGCCGTAAATGTAACCCCGCGACATTTTCACGCTGAGTCAACCAATCTGCTCCTCAATTCAAGCCCTAATTGTTCTCCTTAGGCAGGTGAATGAAGGGATGCCGTGGGGAATGTCCGATTTGTCTCATTTACTGAGATTTCCCGATTTGCCCCAAAATAATTGAAGAAAACTCTTGGAGAGCATAAGTGGCCTAACTAGGCTTACGGGCTTACCGAAGGAGAATGTATGAAGCGACATTTTGCCCGAGTATTGCTCGCGGTTGTCGCATCATTATGGTTTCTTCCAGCACTTCCTGCTCACGCTGAAGGTGAGTCGGTCGTAATTTCTGGCGTGATTGTCGATCTCTCCCAGGCACCTATCGCCAACGTCGAATTCACGTTGACAGCACCCGATGGATCAACACAGACAACAGTGAGTGATGCGACCGGACTTTGGCAATTTAGCGTTAACCAAACAGGAGGGTTCATTGTTGAGATTAATCCTGAATCGCTACCGAGTGGTGTTGGGTTACGTGAACCAGATCGATTGACTCGATCGGTTTTTGTGTTCAATCTCAATAACAGTCCCGCACAGGTCCAGTACCTCACTGGTGAAGGTCCGAAACGCGCGTCATTCACGGAGCGCGCGTTGCAGTTAACGCTCGATGGAATTGTTCTTGGAGTAACAATCGGACTTGCAGCAGTGGGGTTGAGTTTGATTTTTGGCACTACCGGTCTCACGAACTTTGCGCACGGAGAACTCATTACATTGGGTGGACTTGGTACATTCTTTTTCAATTCGTACCTTGGATTGCACCTGATTCCTTCCGCACTCATCGCACTAGTTTTGTGTTTAGCAATAGGTGGTTATGCCCAAGACAAGTTGCTGTGGAAACCTTTACGTAGACGTGGGTCCGGGCTTATTGCAATGATGGTTATTTCCATTGGGTTTGGACTCATGATTCGCTATATCTTCTTATTCTTCTTCGGCGGAGATCGCGAACAGTTTTTGCAGTACGCAGGTCAAGCTGGACTTCAAATTGGCCCATTCAGTATTACTCCAAAGATGATCATCGCCACCATCATCGGTGTAGTGCTGATCATGTTGACGATTTTGTGGCTTACTCGTTCAACACTCGGAAAAGCATCTCGTGCGGTGTCTGATAACCCGGCACTTGCTTCTGCAAGTGGAATTGATGTTGAAAAGATAATTCTGGTGGTGTGGGTGCTCGGCGCATTTTTAGCTGGTTTTGCCGGCATCATGATGGGTCTCAACCAAGGCGTGCAGTTCATTATGGGCAGTGACACCTTGCTTCTAATTTTTGCTGCGGTGACTTTGGGTGGTCTTGGCACGGCCTACGGTGCAATCGTTGGAAGTATGGTTGTTGGACTCTTTATCCAGTTATCCACGCTCTTTATTCCAACAGAATTGAAGTATGTCGGTGCGCTTGTTGTATTGATTGTTATTTTGCTCGTAAAGCCACAGGGAATTCTGGGACGACGAGAGAGGATTGGTTAATATGGATTTTCTCTTTATCTTCCAGCAAGCAATTAGTGCTGCAATTGGTGTGAACGCAATTATTTATGCTCTTGCTGCCATCGGCTTGAACTTGCATTTTGGTTACACCGGTCTTTTGAACTTTGGACAAGCAGGCTTCTTGGCTGTTGGCGCTTACACAGTCGCCGTACTTGTTGTCTCATTTGAAGTGAGCATCTGGCTTGCATTTCTTGCTGGCATTGGTATGTCAATCCTGTTGGCACTCATTCTCGGCATTCCAACATTGCGCCTGCGGGCTGACTACTTAGCGATTGTCACCATTGCGGCAGCCGAAATTATTAGACAGGTAGCGCGCTCGGTAACACTCCGCGAATACTTCGGTGGTTCTGATGGCATCACTGGAAAATTTGGAGCTGACTTCTTTGCACTCAATCCATTCAAGGCAGGCCTTGACACCCCAATACTTCGATTCACGCCGAACGATCTGTGGGTCGTGCTTGTCGGCTGGGTACTCGTCGCACTCTTTGTAGTACTTACCTGGGCGATTGTTCGCTCACCATGGGGAAGAGTTATTAAAGCAATTCGAGAAGACGAAGATGCAGTTAGATCGTTGGGAAAGAGTGTCTATCTCTACAAGATGCAGTCACTCATTCTCGGTGGTGTTATCGGTTCATTCGCAGGATTTGTCTACGCGATATCACGCCAGAGTGTGCAGCCAGATAACTACTCAACAGCCCTAACGTTCTTTGCCTACACCGTACTGATTCTCGGTGGCGCTGCTCGAGTGCTGGGACCAGTTGTTGGTTCTATCATCTTCTGGTTCCTGCTTGTGTTCGTGGAGCAGATTTTGCGTCAAGCTGTGGCAAACGACCTCATCCCGGATTGGTTACTCAATCCAAATCAGGTAGGCCAGATCCGATTTATTTTGGTCGGACTCGGTCTTATGTTGTTGATGATTTACAGACCTCAGGGAATCTTTGGAGATAAGAAGGAGTTGGCACTCAATGCACGCGCCTAATACATCCCAAAAAGATAGAGCAGTTTTGGCATTGCAAAATGTTGAAGCGCGTCCAGGTGTTTCAAAGCCAGACCCAATCATTGTTGCAGACAATGTCGTACGACAGTTCGGTGGATTAACTGCGGTGAACGTTGAGCACGTTGAAATACAGCGCGGCGCAATTACTGCTCTTATTGGTCCAAATGGTGCGGGCAAAACAACATTCTTCAACCTACTCACTGGATTTGATAAGCCAAATTCAGGTAACTGGACCTTCAATGGCGTCGAACTTGCAGGTGTAGCTCCACACAAAGTTGCACGCATGGGTATGGTGCGAACATTCCAGTTGACTAAGGCACTCTTCCGTTTGAGTGTTATGGATAACATGCGACTTGGTGCAAAGAATCAGATTGGTGAAGGAATACTTCGCTCGCTCTTGCCGTTCTTTTGGCGAAATCAAGAGGCACAAATCACAGCACGTGCAGAAGAGCTCTTACAGCGCTTCAAACTCGACGCAAAGAAAGATGATTTTGCTGCAGCGCTTTCAGGTGGTCAGCGAAAACTCCTTGAAATGGCTCGTGCGCTCATGGTCGAACCCGAACTTGTTATGTTGGATGAACCGATGGCAGGCGTTAACCCGGCACTTACCCAATCGCTTCTCGAACACATCAAAGATCTTCGTGAGCAAGGTATGACAGTGTTGTTTGTGGAACACGACATGGATATGGTGCGAGACATCAGTGACTGGGTTATCGTCATGGCTGAAGGTAAAGTAGTCGCCGAAGGCCCACCAAATTCTGTGATGTCGAACCCTGCTGTGATTGACGCCTATCTTGGCGCTCACCATGATCTCACCTTGGAAGAGGATTAACAATGAGTATTGATAATCATCAAGCAGAAGCAGTTAATGCAGTAATCCGTGCTGACAATCTTGTTGCGGGCTACCTGCCAGGTGTCAATATTTTGAATGGTTGCAATCTCTATGCGAATCAAGGTGAGTTAGTAGGAATTATTGGGCCAAATGGTGCAGGTAAGTCGACACTTTTGAAGGCAATGTTTGGACTTGTGAAAGTGTGGAGCGGCGAAGTGACACTTAATGGTGACGATGTCACCAACTTCCGGGCCGATCAACTTGTTCAAAAAGGTATCGGCTTTGTGCCACAAAACAACAATGTGTTTCCGTCACTCACTGTCGAAGAGAATCTTCAAATGGGTGCAATCCAAAGCCCTGGCACGTATGACGAGCGCTATGAGTTTGTTGTAAGTCTCTTTCCTGCTCTCGATACACGCAGAAAACAGCGCGCTGGTTCACTCTCTGGCGGTGAGAGGCAAATGGTTGCGATGTCGAGAGCACTTATGATGAACCCAAAAGTTTTACTATTGGATGAGCCAAGTGCTGGTTTATCGCCAGCATTACAAGACGAAGTATTTGTGAACGTGAGGTCAATCAATCGAAATGCTGGCGTAACAATCATTATTGTTGAACAGAACGCACGTCGCTGTTTGCAGATTGTTGATCGTGGTTATGTATTGGATCAGGGTAC
>JAURLB010000169.1 GCA_030831445.1 Candidatus Nanopelagicales bacterium
GCCGAGCCATCAGGGCCCGAATCATTGACCAACAAAACTTCGCTGACGACGTAGCCAACTCTAGTTTTTGTCGTCGATGGCTTTGTGAATTTTTCAAGTTCGCCCACAACTTTGGCAATCGTGGCTTCGCCTTTATAAACAGGCACAACTATCGAAATAGTCGCCAAATATGGGTCTCCAATTTGTTCGTTCACCACACTCAACCTTACCCACAAACCCCGAATTCCTGATTTTCATTTCAATTCGGTCTGATACAAAGGCAAAAGATATAGGGATGAATTTCGACAAATTTCAGAGCAACTAGAATTTTCTTCAGTGAGCAAACTTTTGAGTAAAAGCACCCTTAGCCCATTCGCGGGTCTATTTGCTCTCAGTTTCATAGCCCTTTCGCTCGCAGATGTTCAGCCAAAGGTTGCTGCTGTTGGCCTGCTAGCTATTAGTGCCCAGACACTTCTCGGTGGACTAATTTTTTCATCACTTGTAGATAAGAATCGCCTGACTTGGCAAGAGTTTTGCGGCGTTGGTCTCGCACTGGGATCACTTATCACAGTCGCTTTTGACCAAGTTTTTCGAAAAACGTCATTCGCGAATTTCGCATGGTTGATTCCATTCGTGATAGTTGCATTCTTGCCACGCAGTCGAGAACTCCTACAAAATATCGGAGCACTCAACAAACAAAGCCATGTTGCTGACTTGCTTGTGATCAGCGCCATGGGACTATTGATTGTTGCGACCGACTGGTTCTGGGCCCTACCCCTAGTCGTTTTACTCGTTGCCTTAATTGTCTGGATTGAATTTGTCGAGTACAGAAGATTTGCGCGGATACTCTTTTTTGTCTCAATACCAATCTCTTTCATCTCAATACTCACCCGACCAAACGGATGGTGGATTGAAGACTCTGACTTTGCGCTGAACGAAGCGCTCATTCAGACTCTAAAAGTCTGGGGATTTACCGACAATATAAATGGTGCAGGAAATGCCACCCAGTATCACTGGTTGGCCTACGGGTGGTCTGCACTAATTGAGCGCGTTAGTGACTCTCCCAACTGGGTCATCAATTCTCGTCTAACTCCTCTTGTAATCAGCATTGGCTCTGCCTTATTGATTTGGGCGATCTTGAATCGACTTGGGCTACATCGACGCGTGATTCTTTTTTCACTTCTGATTATCGGCCTTTACGACACCGTGCCAACGTGGGGCCGCGGGTTTGTGATCGGGTTCACTCCAAGTCCAAGTCAGATGTATGGACTCTTGTTTCTTCTCAGTTTCGTATTTCTAACAATCGCAACTGAAGGTAGCGAAACTAACCGAACCTCTTGGCTGTTTTTCGCACTTGGGTTTGGCGCGATGGGTGCAAAAGTTCCGCATGGTGCAATTTTGATTGCCGCTAGCGGGCTAATGATTCTGATCAGTATTTTTAAGTCGAAAAAATTGCTTTCAGTAACGACTTTCAAGTTTTCTTCGGCAATAGTTGGAGCTCTCCTGTCTTTCGCGCTGGTGATCGGTGGATTGAGCGGTAGTTCACGCGGCATGATTCTTGATCAAGTTGCATTCGTCAACGGAATCACCGGGGATTTCCGGCCTTACCCAATACACATCAGATGGATTGCAGCTTTGGTGTTTATATTTGGGTTCTACGGAGTGCACATTTTCGGTTTATTAAGAGTGTCGACCACTAAGTTTCCAGAAAGTCAATTGATTCGCGTGCTCGTATATGGAATAGGAATTTCAGGCCTACTTGCAACTATGTTTCTGTCAGGCGAATTTGCTGTAGAACTATTTTTCTCTCATGCGTCATCCAGTGTTTTAATTATCTTTATTGCGCCACTTTTAGTCAACCAGTATCTAGCATCACGAATACCAAAGAATCTATTGGTCATAGTCATTGTCGTTGCACTTCTAAGTGCTGTGCTCTCAGCATTTATTCCAAATATTGAAAGTGGCTCAAACCTTGCAATCGCTCTTCGGCTCGTACCGTCCCTAGTAGGACTACTGCCGATTTTTGTTGCAATCGCCGGAGTTCTCTTCATCTCAAAAGCCAGACTACAAATAGCTCCGACATTGAATTTAGTGCTGTGCGGACTTGTTGCACTCTGTGTTGGCTTCTTCGGTGTCAATTTCGTTCGCAATGTGAACTCTGAGTACCCAGAATTTGAAAGAAACTTTGCCAATAGAACTGGGCAAGATCGTCCAGATCTGATTTCTGCTTCAAACTGGATTTCAAGCAATACAAGTGACGCGGCGATCTTTGCGACCAACGACTTCTGCGAAACCTTAGATTCTGAATGCAATGTTGATACCGATTGGGTTGCGCTAATGGAGCTCAGCATGAACTGCACACAAAATGAAGTTTTAAGAACTGAGAATTGTGATGCTGGCGGATACAAACTTCTGACGGCGTTGGTTGATCGACGTTTCTTGGCAGGTAACTACTACGTAGGCATTAGCGATGGTTCGGCAATTAAGCCGTGGGTGGCAAAGCGCGTAATTGACTCGGTCAACTTCGCGAAATTTGCCGATGCCAAAGCTACACAGACGCTCAAAGACCAAAATGTCGAGTGGTTTTTATTGCGCAAAGAACTTACAAAGTCGCAAGATTGGCAAAAGTATGGGACTGTTGAATATTCCAACGACTCATATGCCGTAATCAAA
>JAURLB010000170.1 GCA_030831445.1 Candidatus Nanopelagicales bacterium
AACCTCGATTCCCAATGAGAGCGCAAGTCGAGATGCCTCACCATGATGGGGAGTCAAGATGGTTAATGCCGAACGATTCTCAAGCTTTGAAGCCAATGTTGTGTCGGTACTCAACATGGTTATGGCATCAGCATCGAGTAATAGAGTTTTTGAACCTTCTAAAAGCGCTTCCAAGGTTGCTTTTGAGTTTGCATCAATCCCAACACCGGGCCCAAAGACAACCGTGTTGATCTTTTCATGGAATTGTTCTACCGAATTTATTCGCACCACATTTGCAGGAATATCCCCGTGATCGGGACCAACGTATTGAATATAACCGGATCCGCCCCATTGGCTACCGAGTAATGCAAGTGCTCCCGCACCTGCGTACATACTCGAACCTGCAATCACACCAAGGACGCCATGCGAATACTTGTTCGCTTCAATCTCAAGCTCTTGGAGCAACATAGTCATATCACTTGGCACTACAAGTGTGGCAACGCTTGATTCAGGCGAGGCGATGGGAAGGTTTACTAATCTCACCTCACCACACAAACTTCGAGCAGGGTCAAAAACGTGGCACGGTTTTAAATTGCCGAAAGTAATTGTGTAATCAGCGTTGATTACTCTATTTGAATCTATCGGTAACGCAGCATCATTATCAAAACAACTAGGCATGTCTACTGCTACAACACATGCTTCAGGATGAGACAACAAAAACTCCAACACGTCATCAGCTGGCGGATAGAGGTTACGCAATCCAGCGATACCATCGAGGATGAGATCTACTTCAGATGTGATGTCCTCAAATTTTCCCCACTGACCAAAATTTGATGCAAATAACTCATCTGTAAAACCATGATTTCGTTTTTGCGTGGTATCAATCGCAATTGCTTTCACCCCGCGCGCTGACAGTAAGCCCATTGCCCACAGTGCATCGCTCCCATTGTTACCCGGGCCGATAAGCCCTACAACTGTTCTACCTTGAATGGAATCAAAGTTCTCCCGCAGAATGTCTAGGAGTTCTACATACAGTCCAAATGCAGCAGTTCTCATCAACGAAAATTCAGGTACATCAACCTCGGCTTCAAGTCGAAGCATCTCAGCGACAGTAACAACGCCAATCATTAGGACTCGGCAATCACATACGCGATAGCGTGCCCGCCGTCATGCGTCAATGAGATATGCCAGCGAATGATCTGAAGACTTCTGGCAAAGTCACTCACCGAACCCGAGATTTCCAAACGGGGCTTACCTGAGATATCAGTCAAAACTTCACAATCGTGCCACCGAAGACCTGCTGGTGCTCCAAGGCTCTTTGCCACCGCTTCCTTGGCAGCAAAGCGACCTGCAAGGGAAGCTATATTTCTACGTGTTCCATCTGAATGTTGTTGTTCGCGTGATGTGAGCACTCGATCAAGAAATGTTGGTTGTCGATTCATCAATCCTTCGAATCGATCAAGTGCAACTACGTCGATACCAATACCAATAATCATGATTACTCAACAGTGACAGATTTTGCGAGGTTACGTGGTTGATCTACATCATAACCTTTGACCGTGGCCATTTCAGCGGCAAATACTTGTAATGGAACCACAGAGACAACAGGCTGTAATAATGTCGGGCATTGGGGAATTCGAATTAGGTAGTCAGCAAATTGCTCAACGATATCGTCGTTCTCTTCCGCCACAATAATGGTCTTTGCTCCACGGGCTCGGACCTCTTGAATATTTGAAACAATTTTTTCATGCAAGACGGAATCTTTTGCAGGTGGAACAATCACAATAACTGGAACGCCAGGTTCAATTAAAGCGATAGGGCCATGCTTAAGTTCTCCTGCCGCAAAGCCCTCAGCGTGCATGTAGGCAAGTTCTTTGAGTTTTAGTGCACCCTCAAGTGCAACTGGAAATCCGACATGTCGGCCGATAAAGAGTACGGATGAAGCATCCTTGAATTGTTCCGCTAGCTGCTTTACGGGCTCAATAGTGTCAAGCACAACATCAACTTTTGCGCTCATGTCTGAAACTTCTCGGACAAGTGCCTCGATATCCATGGAACTTCCGCGCACTTGCGCCAAGAATAATGCGAATACATAAACGGTTATCACTTGCGTAATGAATGCTTTTGTTGAAGCCACTGCGATTTCAGGGCCAGCGTGAGTGTAAATGACTGCATCACTCTCGCGCGGGATAGTTGATCCCTGCGTATTGCAAATCGCTAAGACTTTGCTGCCCTGCTCGCGGGCGTAGCGTGTTGCCATCAATGTGTCCATAGTCTCACCTGATTGTGAGATCGCAATAATCAAGATTTTTTCATTCAAGACTGGGTCTCGATAACGAAACTCGCTTGCTAATTCAACTTCGCAGGGAATTCGAGTCCAATGTTCAATTGCATATTTCGCAATTAACCCAGCATGATAGGCAGTTCCACAGGCGGTAATAATGATTTTATCAATACTCTTCAAGACATCAAGATCGAATTTCAAATCATCGAGAACTATGTGATTATCTCGAATTCGACCGAGCAACGTGTCAGCAACGGCTTTGGGCTGCTCGTTTATTTCTTTCAACATAAACGTGTCGTAGCCTGATTTCTCCGCCGCCTGAATGTCCCACGTGACTTCATATTGACTTGTTTGCGCTGCATTGCCATCGAAATCCGTAACGTGCACAGAGTCTGCTCGTAATTCCACTACTTGATCTTGGCCAAGTTCAATTGCTGTACGGGTATGTTCAATGAAAGCCGCAACATCAGAGGCGAGAAAATTCTCGGCCGTACCCAATCCCACAACGAGCGGGGAATTTCGGCGTGCACCCACAACAAGATCCGGATGATCGGCGTGAACTACAACCAGCGTGAATGCACCCCGAAGTCGCTTACACACGCTTCGTAGTGCATCGGCTAACTCAGCATCCTTGACGTTCATAGCTTCACTTAAAAGATGTGCTACAACTTCCGTATCAGTCTCACTTTGGAAATCAACCCCGGATTTCAGTAACTCATTTTTCAGTTCGGTAAAGTTTTCGATAATGCCATTATGGATAACTGCAACTTTGCCATCAGCAGAAATATGAGGATGAGCATTGGAGTCATTTGGTCCGCCATGAGTTGCCCAGCGAGTGTGACCTATTGCCGTGTGTGTGTTCAATAACGGATTCTGTTCAAGTTCGGATTCAAGAATTCCTAATTTGCCAGCGCGCTTTCTGAAAGTTATGAGTCCATCTTGGATCGTGGCAATTCCTGCGGAGTCATAGCCCCTATATTCCAATCGCCGAAGACCATCTATGACTACTTTGGTCGCTGATTGTGGGCCGACATAGCCGACGATTCCGCACATATTGCCTACCTTACAAGAGACTGAGGTTATGGCGAACAGCCGTAGCGATTTCCTCTGCTGCTTTGTGTGCTAGCTCGATAGTTTTTGCCTCAACCATCACTCGGATGACAGGTTCTGTTCCACTTGCTCGAAGTAACACTCGACCCTCTTGGCCAAGTTCACTTTCTACGGCAGAAACGACAGCTTGCACCTGAGCGTTGGAATTGACATTCGCTTTATCCACGTCTGGAACATTAATCAGGATTTGCGGGTACTTTGTCACAATTCCAGCAAGGTCATGCAAGGTGCGCTGTGAAGCATTCACCACCCACATCAACTGCAGCGCAGTCAACGCACCATCACCTGTCGTGGCATAGTCAGAAAGGATGACGTGACCACTTTGCTCTCCACCTAAATTGAATTGGGATGCAGACATCTCTTCAAGAACGTAGCGATCTCCAACAGCAGTTTGAATGACGTCAATACCATGTTCCTGCATAGCCAATTTGAATCCAAGATTGGCCATTAATGTAGTAACGACTGTTTTTTTCTCGAGTGTGTTGCGGGCGTTCATCGTGATAGCAAGGATTGCCAAAATATGATCCCCATCAACAACATCGCCCATATGATCAATGGCAAGAACCCGATCAGCATCACCATCGTGAGCTATTCCAAGATCTGCGCCGTGTTCTTGCACGGCTGTTTGCAATGATTCTAAATGGGTTGAGCCACAATTGTGATTGATGTTTGTGCCATCTGGTTCACAATGAATTTCAATAACGTCAATCCCTGCTCGCCGATAAATCTCAGGTGCGATGAATGACGCGGCACCATTGGCGCAATCCACTACAACTTTCAAACCAGTGATGGGAGATGAAATAGTTGAAACAACATGTTTCACATATTCATCGGTTAAGTGAAAAGCGAATTTAGCCCGACCAACATCACTACCTGTAGGGCGCTGCCAATCTTCGGACAGACGTTGTTCAATCTGGTTTTCAACGCTATCAGCTAATTTCACACCCCCACGGGCAAAAAACTTTATGCCATTGTCGGGCATCGGATTATGACTTGCTGAAATCATGACACCAAGATCTGCGCCAACTTGAGCTGTGAGAAAAGCAACACCTGGTGTTGGAATGATGCCTAAACGCAAAACATCGACCCCAGCACTCGTGAGACCCGCAACAATTGCGGCTTCGAGAAAATCACCACTTGCACGTGAGTCTGTGCCAACGACTGCAGTTGGTCTATGTCCCTGAAATTCGCCTAAGTCAGCCAATACATGAGCGGCCGAAACTGCAAGGTCGAGGGCTAATTCGGCAGTTAAATCGAGATTCGCAACTCCGCGAACTCCGTCAGTTCCAAATAATCTGCTCACAAAGCCACAGCCTATCTCTCAGTGAATAACTTGAGAATGAAACTACCGAACGCGAATGTAAATTTTCGGACAAACCGAGAATTAACGCTTGGAGAACTGAGACGCCTTACGAGCTTTCTTCAAGCCATACTTCTTACGTTCTTTGGCGCGGGCATCACGAGTAAGAAAGCCAGCTTTTTTCAATGCTGGACGCAATGCATTTGCATCAAGTTCGTTCAATGCGCGAGCAATACCAAGGCGGAGTGCTCCAGCCTGACCAGAGATGCCACCACCACTTATGTTTGCAAGGACATCGAAACGACCTTCAAGATCAGCAAGTTTCAGTGGATCGTTCACAAGTTGCTGGTGGACTTTGTTTGGAAAGTACTCAACCAAACTGCGACCATTAATAACCCACTTGCCAGTTCCTGGAACTAGTCGAACGCGAGCAACCGCTTCCTTACGACGTCCGGTTGACTTGCTCGGAGCAGGCGTTACTGCACGAACGCTCTTCTTTGATGGCGCTGATTCGCTGGTATAAACCTCGGCGGTCTCGGTCACAGTTTTCCTTTCAACCTAATTCTTATTGTGCTACTTGAGTAATTTCGAATGGCACTGGCTTTTGTGATGCATGTGGATGATCACTACCTGCATACACCTTCAGCTTTGTGATTTGAACATTACCAAGTTTGTTATGTGGCAACATTCCCTTTACTGCCTTCTCAATCACGCGGCGTGGGTTTGACTTGAGCAAATCACCATAGGCAACTGCCGTAAGTCCACCTGGCTGACCAGAGTGGCGATAGTCAAATTTGCTGGTGAGTTTTGATCCACTCAGTGAAATCTTGTCTGCATTGATAACAATGACGAAATCACCGGTGTCAACATGTGGCGCGAATGTTGGCTTGTGCTTTCCGCGCAACAAGGTCGCAACCGCTGCTGCTAGACGACCGAGCACAATGTCGGTTGCGTCAATTACGTACCACGTCTTCTGGACGTCATCGGCTTTTGGCTGAAACGTGCGCACAGCAATTACCCTCAATCATTGTCGTTGGATGAAGTGAACTCATGCCCCAAAGGGCTTTCGAACACAGGGGTCGAAGGGTACTCGTTGAAGGCGATTTGGGTCAAAACGAGCCAATTAGCCCTCAACTTCCGAAATGTCCCTTTTTGCCCTCGTCATTTCCTGCCGTCTCAAGAGTTCTCCATCCTCGGGATAGAGCACTTCTTCCAAAGTAAGGCCAGCACTTGGCATTGTGACCACATCCGCCATGCGCTCGCGCCGCTCGAGCACGCTCCGGGCGAACTCGATGGGCTTACGGCCATCGCCGATAGCGATGACACACCCCACAAGGGATCTCACCATTGAGTGACAAAATGCATCAGCTTGCAGTGTTGCTCTGAGAAGTAACCCTTCTCGTTTCCAAGTAAATTCTTGAAGAGTCCGAATGGTTGAACCGTAGTCATTTGGTTTACAAAATGATGCAAAGTCATGTAACCCAAGCAGTGAGGCAGACGCGAGATTCATCGCTTCACTATCAAGTTCCCGCCAATGCGTAATCGCACATGATCGAAGAAGTGGATCAGTGACACCATCCATCACAGAATATGAGTACCTGCGAGCAATCGCTGAAAATCGAGCATCGAATCCAGCTGGAGCAACACCAGCAGAATGAACACGAACATCAGCATCCAAAATTCCATTCAGACTGTAGACAAATTTCTGGAAATCAAAATCCGGACTTAGTTCTGGAACATCACAATGGATGACTTGCCCTCGGGCGTGAACTCCGGCATCGGTTCGTCCTGCAACTATCACTTCAAGCGGTTGTGTGAGGTGTAGTGCGGTTGTGATTGCTTTTTGAACTTCTCCTTGCACTGTTCGTAAGTTCGGTTGATATGCCCAACCAGAGAAATAACTTCCGTCATATGCCAGATAGAGGCGAATACGCGTGAGCCCCCGAAACGGGGGCTCAACAGCGAGATTCATGAGGTAAAAACTTACTACTTACTTTCTTCAGCAGTCTCTGCATCTTCGGTTGTTTCAACGTTTTCAACATCGACATCAGTTACTTCTTCAGCTGACTCGACTACGTCTTGGGCTACCGCTGTTTCAACAACTTCTTCAACAGGGGCTGCTTCAACCGTCTTTTCTGTCTTCGGCTTGGCTGCTCGCTTTGTTGCAGCAGTTGCCTCAGCAATAACAGCTTCCGCAAGTGGCTCAACGAGTTCAATCACTGCCATTGGAGCGTTATCACCAGATCGTGGATTGATTTTGACGATTCGGGTGTAGCCACCATTGCGATTGAGATAGCGCGGACCAATTTCAGT
>JAURLB010000171.1 GCA_030831445.1 Candidatus Nanopelagicales bacterium
AGCGATCAATGAAAGTTATTGGCGACATAACACTGAATCACTGTGGTAATTCACATGAATGGTTTGCTCAAGCTCAACAAGGGCACCCCACCTATAGCAAGTTTTTTACCTTCAACCCTTCCCTACCGCATGGCTATGAATGTTGGCTGGGGCATAAACACCTCCCAAAGTTTGACTATAGATCAAATGAATTACGCGAGATACTTATCACTGGACCCCATTCAATACTTCGTAAGTGGTTACAACCACCATTTAACCTTGATGGTTGGCGGGTAGATGTTGCAAATATGTCTGGCCGTCAGGCAGACATTGACCTCACCCATGAAATCGCTCGGTTGGCGAGAGTTGCAATCAGCGAAGAAGGTGACGACAAAGTATTAATTGCAGAACATTTCCACGACGCAGGAGCAGACCTGCCAGGTGATGGTTGGCATGGAACCATGAATTACGCAGCATTTTTGCGACCGGTTCTCTCATGGCTGGTAGGTAGAGATTTTCAGGAATTTGCAGCTCAGAATCCAATTCCAATGCCAAGAACAACCGCTTTTGAGATGGTTGATGCAATTGAGGAATTCTCGGCACGTATGCCGTGGCGCTCGCGTCTTTCAAGTTGGACGTTGCTTTGCAGTCACGACACTGCTCGAGTGAGAAGCATCGTGGGTGAGGGCACTCGGCAACTTGCAGCCCTTGGATTACTGATCGGGCTTCCAGGCACACCGATGATTTTTATGGGAGACGAGCTTGGTGCTGAAGGGCTATGGGGAGAGAGTGCTCGTACAACGATGCCGTGGGACATGGACTTTGATTCAAATGAAACTTTGACACACTATCGAGCGTTACTTCATCTGCGTCGTGAACTAAATGTGCTTGCAGTTGGTGGCTTGAAGTGGGTGCATATCCAGGATGATGCAGTGGTATTTGAGCGAAAACTCGGCGATGAAGCTATATATATTGCTATCGCTCGCTCTGCCACCTTCATCGATTTAGAAGCGCATTTTCCCCAGCAAGTTCTGTATGGCAGTGCGAGGGTAGATGCAGGTACACTCGTATTTGATTCTGCAGGAATGATGATGTGGAGGTAACAATGCGTAAATCGTTTACTCTCCTTCTTGCTCTGATCTTCAGCGTCACAGTTTCAATAAGCGCTCAGTCTGCAAATGTGTATTCAGCACTAGCAGTCGATGATGTGAAACACCTGGCGACAGGAATGCCACTCTCTGAACTGGCTGGAGAACAAATTTACTTTGTAATGCCAGATCGCTATGCAAATGGTGAAACATCCAACGATAACGGTGCAGGTGACTCCTTCGGTGGATTCAACAAATCAGATTGGGGTTACTTCCATGGGGGAGATCTCAAAGGGCTAACAGACAATCTCGATCGCATTCAGAATATGGGATTTACCGCTCTTTGGATTACACCAGTGATGTTGCAACGAGCAGTTCAGGGCAGTTCGGCCGCCTACCATGGTTATTGGGGAATGGACTTCACTGAAGTCGATCCACACTTCGGTAGCAAGCAAGATTTCGAGAATTTGGTGGATGCGCTTCATGCCCGCGGTATGAAGATCTATCTTGATATCGTAATCAACCACACTGCAGACATTATTAGTTTTAGTGATGGCTATACCTACGAAACACTTTCTGCAAAGCCCTACAAAGATGCTGCAGGTAACACATTTTCTCTCGAATCTGTGGCAGGTAAGCCAATATGTAACGAAACTCTGGTGACGAATTGTTTCCCACTGATGAATTTAGGCTCTTTTCCAAAATCAATAAATTCAGGTGACAGTAATTTGAAGTGGCCCTCTTTTCTGCAGGATGTCAGGAACTATCACAACCGCGGCAACATTTCGAATTGGGCAAATGCTGAACAATCAATCTATGCAGACTTTTTTGGCCTTGATGATCTCATGACGGAAAGTCCTGTGGTTATAGAGGGACTAGCGGAAATTTGGGCGAACTGGGTCATTGATTACGGAGTCGATGGATTTCGAATCGATACTGCAAAGCATGTTGACAAAGACTTTTTCAATAATTGGGTACCGAAAGTGTACGAAAAAGTTGCTGAGGCTGGTGTCAATGTTCCTGAAATGTTTGGGGAGATTGCCACTGCAGATGCAGAGTATCTCTCAGAATTTGTGCGCGAACGTGGGTTACAGTCAATTTTGGATTTTTATGGGGCCTCTGCATTGATTAATTACATCGGTGGCGAATCTGCGCAGACTATGACTAACTTGTTTGGCTACGACGATTATTACAACGTGTCGGTTCACCCCTACGGGCACATTTCAAATGCCTACTCACTCACCACATTTGCTGGAAATCATGACTTTGGTCGGATTGCATCGCAAATTCAAAACCAGCTGTATGGCGTCACAATGACGAATCTGGCAAAGAAAGTCAATGTTGCATATTCAATGCTGTTCTTGATGCGTGGTTCACCAGTCGTTTACTATGGCGACGAAGTAGGCATGATAGGTAGCGGTGGTGACAAGGCTGCACGCCAAGACATGTTCCCAACTGAAGTGGTCACCTGGCAAACAGAAAAGCGTGCAGGTGCAAGTCCAATAGGAACTGGTAGTTCACTCACGATTCAAAGCCACCCAGTCATGAATAATCTAAAAGCCTTGGGTGAGTTACGAAAGAATCACCCAGCGTTGGCGAGTGGCATTTTCCAACCACAAACTGCAAGTATTACCTTGCCAAAGATTCACAATACTGCCTGCAAAACTGTGGGTTACTCGAAGATTGTGAAAAAGGGTAAGTGGTACGTACAGTGTTTGAAGATTAAGAAAAAGAAAGTGTGGCGAGTCGCTGTCACTAATCAAATTGCTGCGTGGTCTCGAATTGATCGACAAACGTGGCACGAATATATAGTGCTTGCAAATCCGCAAGACGGCTCGCGAACTGCGAAGGTGAATGCCCTCACTCCAAACGCAACATTCTCTGGAATTTTTGGCTCTAACCTGAGCGTGACAAGTTCTGATACAGGTTCTCTCTCTGTCACGCTTCCGGCTAATAGTGTGTTTGTATTCAAGAGCAATGTGAAAGTTCCGAATCCATCCGCAAATATCAATGTGACAATTGAGTACCAGAAAGATGGCCTGGCGATCAAACCTACTCTCACTGCCAAACTGAACGAAACGAGAGTTCCAGCTGTTGCAACCTTCATCTATCGAGCCAATGAGCAAAGTCCTTGGCAGCGTCTTGGAGTTGATGACAACAGTGCCTACCGCTTCATCATCCCACCTTGGGCATGGGGCAATTCGACAACAATGCAAGTTGCAGTCATCATCACTGGATCTGATGGTTTTCACTACGTGAGTGATGCGCTTAGCGTTTCGAAGAATTAAGTGCATCAATATGGCTAGTCAATTAGTGGTCGGATTTGACCTTGATATGACCCTTGTGGATTCAGCAGAAGGTATAGCCGAAGCACTTGTGCACGTCTGCAAGATTCACGGTGTTGAGATAAAAAAGTCAGAAGCTCTTGCAACCATAGGTTTGCCGCTCGATCAAGTCTTCCCGCTCTGGTTACCAGACTATTCCTACGATCAACTTCTTGATGAATATCGTGAGCACTATGGGGTTCACGGTATCCCTCAATCAACCTTGCTACCTGGTGCCAGAGAATCAGTAGCAGCTGTGAAACAACTTGGTGGTAAGACTGTGGTTGTGAGTGCTAAGAAGAAAGACTTTGTTGATCGCGTGCTTGATGTCGTTCAGTTAAATATAGATGTCACGTACGGATATCTCTTTGCTGAACATAAAGGTGATGCACTCCGACATGAAAATGCGCAGGTGTATGTGGGAGATCATCCTGGCGATATTCAAGCTGCTCGTGCAGCCGGAGCATTGAGTGTGGTCGTAGTGACTGGTCCAAGCACCGAGGCTGAGTTGCGCGAGCACAATCCAGACGTACTCTTCACATCACTTATGGAGTTTCCGGACTGGTTACGAATTCAAGCGACTGAATTAGTGCGTTAGACGTCGAGATCGTCTGCTGTGGCACGAAGAATTTGAGCAACCTTCTTTGCTTGAGCATCCTGTGGGAAGCGTCCTGCCTTTAGGTCTTTACCGACTTTGTCGAGCAACACAATCACATCTTCGATTTGAATGGCCAATGATTCCGCGCCTTTACGGGTGCCACGAACAACGGAGGGAAGTGGGTCAAGAATTCGAAGGGAGAGGGCCTGTGGTCCGCGTTTACCATCCACAATTCCGAACTCGACCCTTTGGCCAGGTCGCAACGATGCAACACCTTCAGGCAAGGCTGAGGCGTGAACGAACACGTCTTCACCATTGTCATCAGCGATAAAGCCAAAGCCTTGCTCGACTTTGTACCACTTCACTTTTCCGGTAGGCATTCCGACCTCGTCTTATCGTTTTCTAGGCTAGATAGGCATAGGTTAGTGGTGCTATCTGAAATTACCCATTCGGGCGTAGCACTAGGCTTCGCCCTCATGAGAAAAGGCGAACTTTTGCAGCGGATAGGAGCCGTCATCTTCGGTGCGGGAATCCTTTTTGGCCTCATTGCCTTCTCGCCCGCAGTCTTCGCAAATGAGACCGTTTCGAGTCTCTGGATACTTTCGATGCTCAGTGGAGTTGGTCTGGCAATAATGCTGGTGGGCTTCATGCAAACTGCTAGAAATCGAACTCGCCTCGTGGCACTTCAAAGGAGAGATGATGAGCGTCATTGATGCTGCTCGAACAGCGCTCTTGGAAGTTGCTGAAGCAAATCAAGTTGGTGAACATATTCAAAATCTTGAAAAAGATGGGTTAGCAATAATCCAATTTGAAAATACACATTCGGGTTATGTTGGATGGCGTTGGTGCGCTTCTGTAAACCCCGATTTTCTTACTGTGAATGAAGTCTGGCTTGAGCCAGGGGACGGAGCACTTGTTGCAACTGCTTGGGTGCCTTGGGTTGAACGTTTGCAACCTGGAGATCTTGTTCCAGGGGATGTCATCGAGACTCCAAGTGACGATGAGCGTC
>JAURLB010000172.1 GCA_030831445.1 Candidatus Nanopelagicales bacterium
ACTGCCGCCGTTCCAGGTAGACGTGCACCGTTGTTAATGACTGCCGACATGGTGAAAGCAATGCAATCAGGATCAGTTGTTATTGATCTTGCAGCCGAAACCGGCGGAAATGTAGAAGGCTCACTTCCCGGAGAAATTGTGAAGGTGCCAGTTGATGGTGGGTATGTCCAGCAATGGGGTGGTAAGGACGTCCCAAGCCAATTGCCATATCACGCATCCCGATTGTTCTCAGCAAATGTGCTCTCTCTTTTAACGCTCTGTGTTAAAGATGGTGAGTCAATCATCGACATAGAAGATGAAATTATTGATGGTGCAGCAGTTGTTTTCAATGGTGAGATTCGAAAGGAACTGTAATGGAAATCGTTGCTCTCGATGGTGTAACCCTACTGACTATTTTTGTGCTCTCAATATTTGTGGGTATTGAAGTTATTTCAAAAGTCTCTGCCATTCTCCACACACCACTCATGTCTGGCGCAAATGCAATTCACGGTATCGTGCTCATCGGTGCGATCATGGTCACTGGACATGCTGAAACAGCGTTAGAACTTGGACTTGGTCTTCTGGCAATCGTGCTGGCAACTATCAATCTTGTCGGCGGGTTTGTCGTGACAGATCGCATGCTTGAAATGTTTAAACCAAAGAAGTCAGGTGAATGATGGTTTGGTCGCGACTTCTTGAACTGGCAACTGCTGTCGGTTTCATTCTTGCATTGAAAGGTCTCAGTGCTCCAAAAACTGCTCGAAATGGAAATCTCATCGGAGCATTTGCTGCACTAGTTGCCACCATTGCAATCTTCTTTTCTGTCAGTGAACTAAAGAATCTGCCACTGATTATTGCTGCCATCACTTTAGGTGTTTTGATTGGCTATCCTGCCGCTCGAAAAGTTCAGATGACTCAAATGCCACAGATGGTGGCGCTCTTCAATGGTGTTGGTGGTGGCGCTGCTGCCCTTGTTGCAGTTATCGAATATCTGGCAATTGGTGAAGAAACCACAACACTCGCATTAGCCGCAACAGTATTTACCGTGCTGATTGGCTCGGTTTCCTTTACTGGCTCCATCGTGACATTCTTGAAATTACAAGAACTCATGACATCACGTCCAGTTGTAATTCCACTCGGCATTGTGATTACACCACTTGTTGCACTAGGGGCACTTGCAAGTGCTGTGATGTTGATTATCACTCCTGCCCAGTCCACGTTATTTGTATTGCTGGGACTTTCATTACTTTTGGGAATTTTGTTCGTGCTACCAGTTGGTGGAGCAGATGTGCCAATCGTGATTTCACTGTTGAATGCATTCACTGGCTTATCGGTTGCTGCTTCCGGTTACGTATTGAGCAACGTATTGTTGATCGTTGCTGGCACATTAGTGGGTGCATCAGGAACACTTCTAACCCAACTCATGGCAAATGCGATGGGTCGTCCACTCACTGGAACACTCTTCGGTGCATTCACTGCAAAGAAATCTGACGGTGCTAACGCATCTGCTGAAAATCGACCTGTGAAATCAGGTGCTCCACAAGACATTGCAATCATGCTGGGTTATGCGCACAAGGTGATTTTTGTTCCAGGATATGGTCTTGCAGTTGCTCAAGCCCAATCAACGCTACGGGAACTTGCGGATTTATTGATTGCACGTGGCATCGAAGTTGAGTATGCAATTCACCCAGTGGCTGGGCGAATGCCTGGACATATGAATGTGCTTCTCGCTGAAGCACAAGTGCCCTATGAACAATTAAAAGAAATGGACGAGATCAATCCTGAATTCCCAAGCGCCAGTGTTGCTCTGGTAGTCGGCGCAAACGATGTCGTGAATCCGGCGGCACGCAGTGATAAGTCAGCTCCAATTTATGGAATGCCAATTTTAGATGTTGATCAAGCCGAACAGATTGTGTTTTTGAAGCGCTCAATGCGGCCAGGGTTTGCAGGAATTGAAAATGAATTGCTCTTTGATCCCAAAACCACGTTGCTGTTTGGTGATGCGAAAGATTCTCTGACTAAAGTTGTAGCAGCACTGAAGGCACTGTAGTTATTCAGCCGCTCCATATAAACGATCGCCGGCATCTCCAAGTCCTGGAACGATATAACCCTTTTCATTGAGTTTTTCATCAAGACCAGCACACACCACGCTCACACTTACGCCATTTGAAAATGAACTCTTCAATCGTTCCAAGCCTTCGGGTGCTGCCAAGATACAAAGCGCTGTCACATCAGTCGCACCACGCTTGAGCAGTAACTGGATTGCAGCCTCAAGCGAACCACCGGTTGCAAGCATTGGGTCAAGCACATAGACCTGACGGCCGGTGAGAACTTGAGGTAAGCGATCTGCATAGGTGGAAGCTTCAAGTGTTTCTTCATTTCGCACCATACCAAGGAATCCAATTTCAGCATTTGGAAGTAACCGGGTCATTCCTTCAAGCATTCCAAGCCCTGCTCGCAAGATTGGAACTACAAGTGGTTTTGGATCAGATAGTGCAACACCTTTAGCCAGTGCTACAGGTGTCGTAACTTCAACATCATGGGTTCGAATACCTCGGGTGGCTTCGTAGGCAAGCAATGTCACAAGGTCATCGACAAGTTTTCGAAATGTTGGAGAGTCAGTGTTGATATCTCGCAATGCTGTCAATTTCTGAGAGATAAGGGGATGATTAGCCACATGAATTTGCATGGAGCAAAGGGTAGTAGTTTGACGGGTAGAACTTAGGAGGGAAGGATGAAATATTCTGAAACGGATCTAAAATTCATGAAGGTAGCCCTAGAACTAGCGAAGCTCTGCGACGCTGAAGGCGACGTGCCAATCGGTGCTGTAGTAGTCGATAGCGATGGATTCTTGATTGGTAGGGGAAGAAATCAAAGGCAGGAATTGGGCGATCCACTCGCCCACGCCGAAATTCTTGCTTTACAGGATGCAGCAAAACACATTGGTTCATGGCGACTTGATGACTGTAGTTTGTATGTGACAATCGAACCGTGTGCCATGTGTGCTGGTGCTCTCGTGAATGCCCGGATCAAAAGACTTGTTTTTGGTGCAGACGAACCAAAGACAGGTGCTGTTGGGTCCGTGTTTGATGTAATCCGCGACGCAAGAACTGCTCATCAGATTGAAGTAGTTGCCGGCCTCGAAGCAGAAGCCGCTCGAACACTGTTGCAGAATTTCTTTCAAAGTTACCGAGATTAAAGTGCTAGGTCTATCGCTGTAAAGTTTGGCTATGAACGCAACAATTGAAGTCAGTAACCTCACGAAAAAATTTGATAGTTTCGTTGCTGTTAACGATGTGTCATTCAAAGTGTTCCCTGGAAAAGTTACAGGATTTTTGGGCCCTAATGGTGCTGGAAAGTCCACAACGCTTCGTTGCCTCACGGGACTCATCACCCCAACTTCAGGTGACGCTTTTATCACAGGTGTGAAATATGGCGATCTGCCAGAACCGACTCGCATCGTTGGCACAGCGCTTGAAACAACTGGATTTCATCCAGGCCGAACGGGTTTCGATAACATCATGGTGATTGCAGTAGCGTCAGGACTCCATAAAGAGGATGTGGTTCGTGCACTGAAGCAAGTCGGAATGTTTGAAGCAGGTGCGAAACGTGTCGAGGCGTACTCACTTGGTATGAAACAGCGACTTGCGCTTGCGTGTGCATTGCTTGGAAATCCAGATATTTTGATTCTAGATGAACCTGCCAATGGACTCGACCCAGAAGGGATCGCGTGGTTGCGCGGGTTTTTACGACACCTTGCAGATAACGGAGGCACAGTGCTTCTTTCGTCACATGTGTTATCTGAAGTTCAGCAGACTGTTGATGATGTCATCATTATTAGCAAAGGTGAGCTCAAAAAGCAGTGCAGTCTGGAAGAACTTGTTGCAAGTACACACGCGATTGTAAATGTGAAATCTCCAAACATCGATTTCCTCGTTACAGCCTTAGAGAAAGACTCTAGATTCTCTGCAACTAAACTCACACGAGCGAATTCACATACTTTACACATCGAAGGTATATCTGCTGGTGAAATCGGAACATTTGCCTTTCAGCATCAGATTGAATTACACGAACTTTC
>JAURLB010000173.1 GCA_030831445.1 Candidatus Nanopelagicales bacterium
CATCACATACATTGCGTTTATTGCCCCCGCACTTCTCGCTACATCCGCCATGAACGGGGCGATATACGATTCAACGTGGAATGTCTTTTTCAAAATGCGCTACGCCAGAACGTATCAGGGAATGTTATCGACGTCACTAGGCCCACTTGATGTGGCCTTAGGTGAAATAAGTTGGGCGCTTTTGCGCGGGTTTGCCTATGCACTTGGATTTATGGCGATAGTGACTCCTCTAGGAATTGTTATTTCCTGGTGGGCACTCTTAGCAGTGCCGACTGCCGTACTTATCGCATTCGGTTTTGCATCACTTGGAATGTCGATTACAAGTTATCTAACTTCGTTTCAACAGATGAACTGGCTCAACTTCTTCCTGTTACCTATGTTTCTCTTTTCGGGAACATTCTTCCCCTTGGACATCTATCCAGAATCTATTCAATTTTTTGTGAAATTACTGCCGCTCTGGCATGCAGTTGAATTAATGCGCGACGTCATGCTCGGCGCATTGCATCTGGGAGATCTCATTCATGTCGCCTATTTTGTAGTCATGATTGCTGTCGGGTTAACGTTCACTACGAAACGCTTAACCGACTTGTTTATGAGATAGACACCAGTTAATTGGTTCGTTTCCATACGACACGAGAATTTCATTCGCTTTGCTAAAGGGTTTACTTCCGAAAAATCCTCTATGAGCAGACAAAGGGCTGGGATGAACACTTTTGATTACTCGGGAAGGTTCAAGATAAGTTGAAACAGCATGAGCGTCGCTTCCCCAAAGAATTGACACAAAATGCTGATTAGATTGCGCCAATCCTTGAATCGCATGCAACGTAATCTGCTCCCAACCTAATTTGTAATGACTACGCGCTTCACCTACCCTGACAGTGAGTGTTCGATTGAGAAGTAACACACCCTGGTCGACCCACTGAGACAGATCCCCCGAGCTAGCGGCAGGACAACCTAAATCATCACTTAATTCTTTGAAGATGTTTCGTAATGACGCCGGTAAAGATTGCACGTTATCTGGCACAGAAAATGCCCAACCAACAGCGTGACCTTTAGTCGGATAGGGATCCTGCCCAACTATTAGAACATTAACGTCTTCTACAGGCATCTGGAGAGCCCTGAAGATATTAGACCCGTTCGGGGCATATTCAAAACCATTCGCTAAATCTTCACGCAGTTGCAAACCTATCTCACGAAGTAATTGCTCGTCAGATGCTAAAAACTTAAACCACGATTCATGAACTAAAGCCTCGAATCCTGAGGGCACTATCTCATTACTCCAAGGTACGAGAGCGCAGATTTCACAACAAAGTGTTGACCATTTGCCATTTCGGACTCCAAGAAGCCGTCTGTGATTGCATCGATATCCAACCAGACAAAGTCCAATGCAGCCTGCGAAGGTTGGCACTCCCCTGCAACCACAATTGTGTAGCCAAGAGCGATAGCGTGTTGCCGAGAATCAACGAGTCCCGTTTGTGAAGCTTCCGGAAAATATTCAAACACACCAAAAGGTTGTAGCGTGGCAGGAACCCGAGCAAAAGCCACTGGGCCTAAATCTTTATCAAGGTGACGGATAATTGCCTCTCGGATTCCTTCACGAAATTTCACTCGGCCCGTAACCAAACTTCTACGAATTTCACCTTCTGCACTGGCGGTTAAGAGCAATCCAACTTGAGTAACACTGCCAGATTCGTCTACTCGTATCGGCACCAAATTAACGTACACAATAGGTATACGTCGGCGAATTGCTTCAAAATCGTCGCCTGGCAGCCAATTCTCGTCGAGATCAAAAGCCATGTTTGTCCTATTGTGTTATCAGCGTCCAGCGTTTGCCGGATGCAGTATCGTGTGAAAATAAGTTTAGTTGGTAGTCAAACAATTCCGAGAGATTTCTTGAATTCAATACTGATTGAATCTCTCCAGCAGCAATAACTTCACCCTGCTTTAGAAGCAATGCGTGCGTCATAGTGCTTGGGATTTCATCAACATGATGGGTCACCATCACAACAACGGGCGACGTAGGCGATGTAGTTAGGCTATGGATCGCATCTATGAGCTGTTCGCGTCCCGCCACATCCAAACCAGCTGCGGGTTCGTCCAGCATCAACACTTCGGGGTCACTCATCATCGCTCTTGCTATCAATAACCTCTTCTTTTCGCCTTCGGAAAGCGTTATCCACCGCCTTCGAATTGCATGATCGAGTTTCCAATCAGCCAGCAGAGCAAGTGCTCGTTCATTGTCACTATCCTCATAGGTCTCTTGCCATGAGCCCGACATTGCGTAGGCGGCAGTTCGGACAGCATTGAGTACCGTTTCTTCATCGTCGATGAGTTGGGCCATACTTGAACTTGCTAAGCCAATTCTCTGCCTTAGGTCGAACACGTCAGTAAGACCTAGAATCTCACCTAACACACTTGCATAACCACTCGAAGGATAGAGTCGAGCAGCCGCGATGGACATCAAAGTGCTCTTACCTGCTCCATTTGGGCCCACGATAATCCAATGCTGACCTTCGTCAACACTCCAATTGATGTCATTCAAAATTTGATTTGATTCCCTGTGGAAAGTGACATCAGCGAACTCCAAGACAGCACTCATAGGCCTAGCCTAATCAAAGGTAATCAGTTGTTTGATGGCTAAGGTTCGGCTGTGGCACACACCTACCTCTTGGTCATCAGCGGTCAGGATCAACCTGGGATCACAAGTGATTTGCTGAATTGCCTTCCAGATGAAGACGTAGTGATTGATGTTCAACAAATTCTTAGCGAGGGGATGTTAACCCTGCATTTAATGATCCGGTCAAAGCAAAGCATCAATGCGCTTCATAATGACCTGGTCGCCAGAATGGATAATTTTGGTGTTGAACTCAGTATCCACGAAGCACAATCCAATTTTGTGGAAAACTCCACTGATCAACTCGTGGTAACTGTAATGGCTCAAGAACTCGCAGTTGCAACTTTATCCCACCTTACTCGAGCTATTCTTCAAACAGGTTGCAACATAGACAGCATTCAAAGAGTAGCCAAATACCCGGTTACAGCATTGGAATTGAGAGTTTCTGGCGGCGACATAACTACACTCCGCCTCAAATTGTCAGAAATCGCGATCAAAAACCATATTGATTTGGCAGTACAGAGTGGAAGCCTGCAACGCAGAGGCCGACATCTCATCGTTCTCGACGTTGATTCAACGCTCATTCAGGAAGAAGTCATCGATTTACTGGGAGAATTTCTCGGAGTGCGCCAAGAGATAGCGGCTATAACTGAACAGGCAATGCGAGGAGAAATCGATTTCGAATCGGCGCTACGTCAAAGAGTCCACCTACTTTCAGGTACGCCAATGAATGCTCTAAGCGAAGTCCAAGAAAAGGTGACATTGTCGCCAGGAGCAAGAACTCTTTTTCGAGTTCTGAAATATTTGGACTACAACATTGCGTTAGTTTCCGGTGGATTCGATTTCATTGTTGAGTATCTTGCGAAAGATCTGGGCGCTGACGCCTTTAAGGCTAACCGTCTTGAAGTAGTAGATGGCGTGCTAACGGGAAAAATTCAAGGTGATGTGATAGACAGAAATGCGAAGGCGCAGGCTCTCATTCGCTTTGCTCAAGAGTTTGAAATACCAATTGAACGGACGATTGCCATTGGCGATGGTGCTAATGACATTGACATGATGAGTGTGGCTGGATTGGGGATTGCTTTCAATGCGAAACCTGCAGTTCAGAAAGCGGCTGATACGAGCGTCAACGTTCCGTATTTGGATTCAATTCTCTACCTATTAGGAATTACCCGAGGAGAAATTGAACAACTCAATCGAGAACTTGGTGCTGCTAGTTTTCCGCTCGGGAATGATGAGCGATAGTTTCAGCAGTCATTTCGGAAGGCGAATAATTCACTAGAACCCATTCAGCAGGTTTCAAACCGATTTGCCGCTTCGTCAATTCAGTGAGTGCCTGACTTATTGCTGGATTATGTCCCACGATTACGAGATTTTCCTGCCCATTGGCGAGGATCAAGTCCAGATAATAACGCGCATCTTCGCTATAAAGCGATGCATCTATTACAAATGAAGGGGGTAAATTGAGAACCTCACAGAAGATCTCCCAGGTTTCAACAGTTCGTGAAGCAGGACTGACGAATACTCGATAAGTACTCAAATCAAATTCAGTTAAAGCACGAGCCGCGAGGCTTGCCTGACGTTTCCCCTCAACACTCAAAAGGCGTTTGAAATCATCGCTGGAAGGTTCCGCGTCCGCATGTCGAACAAAGAGAGTGTTCACACTATCCCATGACAGCGTGAACGCCACCATCACAATGAATCACTTCACCGGTGGTTTTTGGCATCCAATCACTCATCAACGCGATGCAAGTTTTAGCTGTTGGTATTGGGTCCATTGAATCCCAACCAAGGGGTGCACGGTCATTCCAGATGCTTTCAATTCGGTGGAAATCTGGAATGCCCTTGGCTGCAATTGAACCTAGAGGCCCAGCCGCAACCATGTTTACTCTCACTCCATATTGCCCTAAATCTCTTGCAAGGTAACGTCCTGTGGCCTCCAGGGCGGCTTTTGCGACACCCATCCAGTCATAAATAGGCCAAGCAACTTTGGCATCAAACGTTAATCCCACGACACTTGATGTATCCGCGAGCAAAGGTTGAACTGCCACTGTCACGCTTTTCAAGGAGTATGCACTTACCTGCAATGCTGTCGCGACATCACTCCATTCTGTGTTTAAGAAATTTCCACCTAATGCTTCTTTGGGCGCAAATGCAATGGAATGAAGCACTCCATCAAGATGTGGTACATGCTCTTGAAGTCGAGAAGATAATGTTGACAAGTCATTATCGTTCGTCACATCTAATTCTAAAACTTCAACTGGTTTTGGTAATTTTTCACTGACTCGCTTTGTCAACGATAGACCACGACCAAAACCGGTCAAAACAACATTTGCTCCTTGCTCTTGAGCCAATCTGGCTACTTCATAAGCAATTGACATCTGCGTGAGAACACCAGTGACAAGAAAATTCTTACCTTCAACGATTCCCATTAATGTCCCATTCCTAATCCGCCATCAACAGGTATCACGGCTCCTGTAATGTACCTCGCATTGTCTGAACTTAAAAAGAACACAGTTTCCGCAATTTCTTCAGGGCTGGCATAGCGAGCGAGCGGTATTGAACTCAAAATTTTGTTTCTCTGATCTTCGGTCAGGTTTGCTGTCATATCTGTCTCCACAAATCCCGGCGCAATAACATTAACCCGAATTCCGCGCGAACCAACTTCACGCGCCAAACTTCTTGCTGCTCCAACTAAACCACTTTTACTCGCGGCATAATTCACTTGACCCGCACTACCAAGCAAACCCACCACACTGCCGACGAAGAGAATCGATCCCCGCTTTTGTTTTAGCATTGAGCCAACCACTTGTTGCGAAAAGCGAAGCGCTCCTAACAGATTCGTCGTGATAACACTTTCCAAGGCATCATCTGACATGCGCATAAAGAGCCCATCTTCAGTGATTCCTGCGTTGGCAATTACCACATCTGGCGCACCAAATTGTGTGACTGCCGCTTCTGTGGCCTCTTTAATTGATTTGAGCGACGAAACATCACATGTGATTACTTGCGTTGCGAACGGCGCATCGCCACTTCGTGAGAACGCTACGACCACATCTCCGGCATCGTGGAATCGTTTCGCTATCGCAAGCCCGATTCCTCGGTTAGCACCCGTGATAAATACAGTTTGTGACATCACCACTCCCAAGGGGGAAATCTACTCGCCCGAGGTAGATAGGCGGCTTAGGCTTCTAATTCTTTGCCAGATTCGTAGGTGTAGGGCTCGGATTGGAGTCGGTTTTCACGCCCAGCATTTGCGATGACGACCGCGATCCAAGGCAACACGAGAGACCCTAACAAGAAAAGCCACTGCAGGACGCCCTGCGAAATGAGTGCTAATCCGAAGCACAGCATACGAATAGCCATAGACCACATATATCGCTTGCTGCGGCTCTTTTGGTCACTCGAAAGTGAAGCGCCTGCACCGCTGATTTTGTACACCTTGGTCTTTGCCATGGTGTCACTATGATTTCAGATCCTCAAAAAGCGCCGATTCCATGGCGCAACGCTATCTTTCACCTGGCATTGGCGGTTGCCCACAAGGATTCCAGCGCCTCGAGAACCGCGACATG